>JAVVFR010000213.1:0-3840 GCA_032250595.1 Bacteroidales bacterium
GGGCGTAGATATTGAAAACCTCCTTATCTCTCAACCCGACCATGGAGAGCAAGCACTGGAGATTACCGATAACCTGATACGTTCAGGAGCAATCGATATTATTGTTATTGATTCGGTAGCCGCTTTGACACCCAAGAGTGAAATTGAAGGCGAAATGGGCGACTCAAAGATGGGCTTACAGGCACGTCTTATGTCGCAGGCATTGCGTAAGCTAACTGCCAACATTAGTAAAACCGGCTCTTGTTGTGTCTTTATAAATCAGTTGCGCGAAAAGATCGGTGTTATGTTTGGCAACCCTGAAACCACTACCGGTGGTAACGCTTTGAAGTTCTATGCCTCTGTAAGACTGGATATCCGAAGAACAGGACAGATTAAAGAGGGAGACAATATCACCGGAAACCGTGCCCGTATCAAGGTAGTAAAAAATAAAGTAGCACCCCCATTTAAACAAGCTGAAATCGACATTATCTACGGAGAGGGTTTTTCCAAAACCGGAGAGATCATTGACCTGGGAGTTGACAACAATATCATTAACAAAAGCGGGTCATGGTTCAGCTATGGAGATACCAAACTCGGACAAGGACGTGAAGCAGTGCGGCAACTGCTTAAAGACAATCCGGAACTGGCCGAAGAACTGGAACAAAAAATTATTGCTGCCCTTGTTAAGCCTTCATAAATTACAATGATTGATAACAGATTTTTTTGTATTTTGCAGCCAATTACTACGAAAAACAGTAGTGCTGTATTCTGTTTTTCGTTAAGCAAATAACTAAAAACAATCTATCAATATGGCATGTAGGAAAAAGATTGATGCCGGGATAATTTCTATTTTAATTGGCATTATTACTATGCTGGTAATGAGTTGCTCATCGGATAAATCCAAAGACCATCAGTTGATGAAGGATTTACCTGACACCGCCAGAGCCATCACTAAAAAGATCGCTGAAGACCCGGGCAATGCATCATTATATTACGAAAGGGCAAAGCTGCTTATTGCAACAAACCATAACAGCCTTGCTATGAAAGACCTTAACAAAGCCATCGAGCTTGAGCCTGATATGGCTGTGTATTATCAAGAAAAGGCTGATCTGCTCTGGATCCAAGGCAGTGTGAGGGAAGCACTAGCTAATTTAAAGACGGCAAGGTTAAAAAACCGGAAAGACCCCGACATTTTACTGAAGCTTGCAGAAGTTACCTTTATTATTGGTGATTACAAAAACAGTCAACGGTATCTGGATACCCTGCGTGATAATTTCGATGCCAATTCCGAAGGATGGGTGATACGCGGATTCGTTTTTCTGCAAACAGAAGATACCCTGAGCGCAATTAAAAGCTTCGAAGAAGCTACCCGTATCGACCCCGATAATTATCGCGCCTTTCTGCAACTGGGAGTGATATATACCCATCTTAAAAATCCTGTATGCCTTGAATACTACCAAACAGCCCTGGAATTGAAACCGGGAAGTGCTGAAGTATACTACAATATGGGATGGTACTATCAGCAAAACAATGACTTTAACAGAGCCATTGAGCTATACAACCACCTGTTAACCATGAAAGACGGCGGTGGTTTGAAACCCAATGCATACTATAACTTAGGATATCTGCACATCCAGATGAAAATGTGGAGTGAAGCTCGCGACTATTTCGGAAAAGCAATACAACTCAATCCCAAATATGTAGAAGCATATTACGCCAAAGGTTTTGCGCATGAAATGCTGGGAGATATTATGAATGCAAAAGCCTATTATGAAGAAGCACTCAAACTACGGCCTTCTTACCCAACTGCTTACAATGCCCTGCAACGTATAAATAATACCATGAATCGATAACAAACAAAATATACTACTCATGATAAAAAATCTGTTTCTATTGCTGTTTACAGCATCTATACTGATTGGCTGTTCAATAAAAGAAGATGAGGTATCTACAGGTCTCCCGGAGATCAATGTAGACAGCTTGCCCAACCATATGACCCCTGAGATATTATGGATGCTGGGACGCGTCAGCGACCTACAGGTTTCACCCGATGGAACGAAAATACTTTACGGTATCACTTATTATGATATCGACAAAAACACTGGTAATCGTGATCTTTTTCTCCTGGATATTGATGGTGAAATACCTTTACGCCTCACAGAAACCCCACACAGTGAGTTCAACGCAATATGGCGCCCCGACGGGGAGAAAATAGGATATCTTGCTCCCAATGACAGCGGAATCGTTCAGCTGTGGGAGATGAACCCCGATGGAAGCAACAAAACCCTGATGTCAGATTTTACATCAGATATCAATGGATTTATCTATTCACCCAAACAGACAAAAATACTGTATGTCAGCGATGTAAAGCTAGACCAAACACCCACTGATATACATACCGATCTTCCAAAAGCCAACGTAAGAATTATTGACGACCTTATGTACCGTCATTGGAACACATGGCACAACTACAGTTATAGCCACATCTTTTATACCGACTACAAAGAAAAAGGGATCGAAGAAGGCAGGGATATCATGAAAGATGAACGTTTTGATGCCCCTATGAAGCCTTATGGCGGGATGGAGCAGATCACCTGGAGCCCGGATGAATCAAAAATTGCCTATACCTGTAAAAAAAGCTCCGGAAAAGAGTATGCCATAAGTACCAATTCGGATATATATATATATGATATTAAGAAACGGTCTACGATAAACCTCACCCAAGATGGTTTCGATGGGTACGACCACAATCCTCTGTATGCGCCCGACGGTAAAAAAATCGTATGGAAAAGCATGGAAACACCCGGTTTTGAAGCCGACAAAGAACGTATTATGATGCATGATTTTGAAAAGAATAAAACCATTGAGTTAACAGAGGGCTTTGACCAAAGCAGTGATCATTTTGCTTGGAATGCTGATGGCACGGCACTTTACTTTATCAGTGGCATTCATGCTACCAAACAGATATATAAGGTTGACCCAGTAACAAAAAAAATTGATGCCATCACCAAAGGTCATCACGACTATACCGAGCTTGTTCCCGTAAACGACAGCCTGCTTATCGGTGCAAAGATGGCCCACGATCTCCCTATTGAAATATTTGCTGTAGATGCAGCGGGAATAGAGCAACAGCTGACCTACACCAACAAAAAGATCCTCGACCACCTTGTGCTGGCACGTTCCGAAGAGCGATGGATAGAGACCACCGATGGAAAACAGATGCTCACATGGGTTATCTATCCACCGAATTTTGATTCTACCAAGCAGTATCCTGCTTTGTTGTATTGTCAGGGTGGCCCACAGAGTGCTGTAAGCCATTTCTTCTCTTACCGCTGGAATTTTCAGATTATGGCTGCCAACGATTATATCATAATAGCGCCTAACAGGCGGGGGCTTCCTACCTTCGGGCAGGCATGGAACGACCAAATCAGCGGTGATTATGGCGGACAGAATATGAAAGACCTTTTGACAGCCATTGACGTGATGGCCAAAGAACCGTTTATCGATGCCAACAGGCTGGGTGCTATTGGTGCAAGCTATGGAGGCTTCAGCACCTTCTGGCTCGCCGGAAATCATGAAAATCGCTTTAAAGCCTTTATCTCACATTGCGGAATATATAACTTTGAAAGTATGTATGGCGCTACCGAAGAGTATTTTTTCGTTAACCATGACTACGAAGGAGCTTACTGGGAAAAACCTGTCCCGAAAAGTTATAGCTTCTCCCCTCACAAGTATGTCAGTAACTGGAACACCCCAATCCTTATTATCACCGGAGCCAATGATTTTAGAATCCCCTACACCCAAAGCCTTGAAGCATTTAATGCTGCCCAACTAAACAACGTACCCAGCCGTTTGCTCTTC
>JAVVFR010000214.1:0-3784 GCA_032250595.1 Bacteroidales bacterium
TTGTGGGGCTCGAAGGGAAGTCTTTTTTAGTATAGTCCTTTATTTATTCACTTTTGCTATTGCCTTGTGAACAACAAGAGCTCTTAACTGCTTTTTTCTCAGAAGTTTTTGTGCTATGGC
Source organism: Bacteroidales bacterium (assembly GCA_032250595.1). GTDB lineage: Bacteria > Bacteroidota > Bacteroidia > Bacteroidales > SKPS01 > SKPS01. Next base: position 121 of record JAVVFR010000214.1, read on the forward strand.
ATGTTTTGCCATCTGCTTTTGCATGGTCACACTCCTTTTTTGCAGTGTTGCAACAAGATGTATCGCCATCCTTATTTTTGTCCTTGCAGCATTTTTTGTCGTGATCACATTTGGTCTTGTCGTTGCAACATGTTTTGCTTTCTGCCTTTGTTGGGTCATTATCAGGCATCTCTATACTGGTAGTACTGTTGTTTTTTTCACTGCCTGAGGTAGCTATGGATATTCCATATGCCCCTCCGACAATGAACAAACTTATCAATATTATAAATCCATACTTTTTCATAATGATATTTTTTTTTAATTAATATTTCCTTTTCTTTAATAACACAAAAATAGAATGTTTGATTAATAATCCAAGTTAATTATTTACTAAACTTGTTAATAGCCTGTTAAAACCGTTTTGAGAGGTATAAAACAATCTATAATGAATTTAATTTGTGATGATACAAAAGAGAAAAATTTCGATTACGGGTTCAATTATGTTTGTATATTGTAGCAAATAATTATTCTATGGGTAAATCATCAATACGAATCATAGCAATAATATGTATTGTGTCACTTATTGGTTTGATAGTCACACAGTTTTTTTGGGTAAAGAAGTCAATCGATGTGAGGAATGACACGTTCTATCACTCAACCAGAATAGCGTTGCGCAGTGCAACAAATTCTATAGCTGCTTTAAAAGTGCAAGGGCATGTTAATACGATACCTCCTGAGTTAAGCAATGATTCAAAACTTGACATCCGTGATTATGTTTCACATTGTCATTTTAACAGCACATTGGAAAATGAGTTCTGTTATTATACCTTACACAAAGATTATGAATATGCCATTATTGATACAATGTATAACAAAACTGTTTATGTTTCAAAAAGTGATGTTGCACCGGAGTCGTTTCTCAATAGCCGTTATACCTGGTCGCTTTCCGGCACTTTCGGCACAGAGCGGTTTTTGTTATCAGTATGGTTTCCTAATGAGTCGCGTTTGATTACGCAGAAAATGACGATATGGCTTTTGTTGGTTTCGGGACTTTTTCTGTTGATCGTTATTATAGCAACCATTTGGACAGTCAGTTCGTTGATCCGGCAAAAAAAAGTGTCGGAAGTGAAGAATGATTTTGTCAACAACCTTACCCACGAATTTAAAACCCCGATAGCAACAATCAATGCTGCTTCAGAGATGTTGATGAAGCTACGCGAACGATTTAATGATGAGAAAATAGCAGAATATGCCTTAATAATTAATCAGGAGAACAAGCGATTACAACAACAGGTGGAGCAGATTATGCAAACGGCAATTTTCGACAAGGAAGAGATTATTTTTAAGAATAAGCTTTTTGATATTCATGAAGTTATTAAGCGTACTGTTGATATTTATCGGATTGTTATCAGAGACAGAGAGGGTGTTATAAGGGCAGATATGTCGGCTTCCAGGCATATGTTTTATGGTGATGAGATACATTTTACAAATGTATTGAACAATTTGATAGACAATGGGGTTAAGTATTCTAAGGATACTATTGATATTCTGATAGAAACATTTGACTATAAAAAGGGTGTTATGATCCGGGTCAGTGACAAAGGCATAGGTATTGCTTCAACGCATCATAAAGAGATATTTACACGGCTTTACAGGGTGCTCGAAGGGAATATTTATCAGGCTAACGGTACAGGGATAGGGCTCTATTATGTAAAACGTATCGTTGAAGCATATAAAGGAAAGGTGAGTGTGGAGAGTACGCCCGGGGAAGGAGCTAGTTTTTCAATCTATCTGCCGACCCTTCAAACTGAAGCATAAATTGTTCGTTGAGGATCAGAATGGTCGACAAAAATAGTGATGCAGTCATTAAAAATAATAATGAAAGTATGATGACAACGATGAGCAAAAAGGCACACATACTGCTTGTGGAAGACGACAAGAATTTAAGTGCTGTATTAAAGGATTATTTGGAGATACTTAACTATTCTGTATCATCGTGTAGTGATGGTAAGAGTGGGTTAATGGCATTCTCGAGTGGCACGTTTGATTTGTGCATTCTTGATATTATGATGCCGGAGAAGGATGGTTTCACTTTAGCTTCGGAGATACGGCGTGAGGATCCTCTTGTTCCGATAATATTTTTAACGGCAAAGTCACTTAAAGAAGACCGTATCAAAGGTTTTAAGGCAGGATGCGATGATTATATTTCAAAACCTTTCAGCACAGAGGAGTTAAGTTTGCGTATCGAAGCTATTTTAAAGCGTTGCCGTGCACGTGATGAGAAAAACACAACCGGGGAGAAGTTTGTTATCGGGGGTTTTGTTTTTGACCACGCTAATATGGTGCTTTCTTACAAGAACGAGAATCAAAATTTAACACGGAAAGAGGCTGATTTACTCCGGGTATTGGCACTCAACAAAAACCGGCTGGTCACACGTGAGGCTGCATTAAAGATGGTATGGGGTACTGATGATTACTTTATAGGGCGTAGCATGGATGTTTTTATTACCAAACTTCGTAAATACTTAAAAAAAGATAGTTCTATTGCCATTGTGAATGTTCATGGCATAGGTTTCCGGCTCGAGTGTTGACGGCTTTGCACGTGTTACTTCCCGGCCAGCCATAGCAGGAAGGCATACTCCATAGCACGCTCTTCATATCGCTTAAATCTTCCTGATGCTCCACCATGTCCATAGTCCATGTTGGTGTGCAGTAAGATATAGTTATCTGACTTGTTCATATCTCTGAGTTTGGCAGTCCATTTTGCCGGTTCCCAATACTGCACTTGTGAGTCATGAAATCCGGTTGTGATAAGCATATGCGGGTAGGCTTGCTCCTTCACGTTATCGTAAGGGGAGTAGGAGAGCATATAGTCATAGTAGGTTTTGTTGTTTGGGTTACCCCATTCATCATACTCACCGGTAGTAAGTGGTATAGTCTCATCGAGCATGGTTGTTACAACATCAACAAAGGGCACGGCAGCGATGACAGCTTTGTAGAGTTCAGGACGCATATTAACAACGGCACCTATCAACAGTCCGCCGGCACTCCCTCCCATAGCAAAAAGCCGATCACTTGAGCTATAGCCCTCTTTTATCAAATGCTCCGAACAGTCGATGAAGTCGTGAAAAGTCTTCTTTTTGTTCAACATCTTGCCATCTTCGTACCATGCTCTACCCATCTCTTCTCCCCCTCTGATATGTGCTATGGCATAAAAAAAGCCTCTGTCGAGTAGACTTATTACCGGGATGTTAAAGTAAGGATCGATACTGTATCCATATGATCCATATCCATAAAGCAGCAACGGGTTGATGCCGTCTCTCTTAATCCCTTTTTTGTATACCAGACTTATTGGTATCGCTGTTCCGTCTGCAGCTGTGGCAAATAAGCGCTCAGTAGAGTAGTTGTCACTATTATACCCTCCCGGTATCTCTTTTTCTTTTAGCAAAGTTTTCTTTTTCAACACCATATTGTAATTATAGACAGAAGGAGGGGTGGTTAAGGAGGAGTAGAAAAATCTTAAATCGTCGGTGTTAAGGTCGTGGTTCTGAAAAGCGTTTACCACATATGCCGGTTCATCTATCACTAATATATGGGTATGCATAGTAGAGAGCTCCATGATTTTTAATCGCGACAAGCCGTTATGACGCTCATTGGTGGCCAAATGATTGTTGAATACCGTAAG
>JAVVFR010000215.1:0-3779 GCA_032250595.1 Bacteroidales bacterium
CGGCACACACCTTAATAATGCGGGGCATAACATCCTATTTCAGCGTGTATGTGATAAAAACATTTTATCACATATTTATGATACCTTAGCAGTTGAAGATCATGTTATATCATTAAAACCGGGTAAAATGGAGCCTTGTGGCGACACTGCTGCCATCATTAACGGAGTGATTACAAATATGGGCATTCCTGGCAACTACGCTATCCCTGTCACTACTATCATTAACAACTATTCTGACAGCACTATACAATATCAGTATTTAACCATGGCAGGGGGTGTTGCTACATGCAGTTCAGCCGGCTTCACTATCAATGTCAATACATGGAACGGAGGAGATTTTTCAATACAATCGTTTATTACTGCTCAAAATGACACAAACCATTTGAACGATACTTCTGCAACGATTCACTTTTCCTTACCCGGCAGGCCCTCTGTTGTTTGTTTCAATGACACTGTCTGTAAAGGAGAAAACGCATTATTATCTGTATTGAGTAATGATTCCGTTTTTTGGTATGATGCTCCTGTTGGTGGTAATATAGTTGGGTGTGGTAATATGATGCTGCTTCCGGGTATTTTTCAAGATACTACTTTTTGGGCAGTAGCGAAACGGAAACCATTTCACTATACAAATTTTTTGCAAACTACTCACAATGCGAACATTTCTTGGAACGGAGTTATGTTTGACCTTATCGTATATGACACCATCACTATCGACAGTTTTGCTCTAATACCCTCTTATTCCGGGCAACAGGGTGTAAAATCATATTTTAAATATGGCTCACACCATGGTTATGAGAACCAACCGTTGGTATGGACTTACTGGGGAACAGATACCGTAATAACGGTTATGGATGATCAGTTGACAGTCGTCAGATTTCCTTTACTAACTCTCTTTCCCGGTGATACTATAGGTGTGTATCTTTCCATGGAGCAGAGTAACAAAGCACTCCGTTATCATAGCATTTCCCAGCCAACAGTAATCTCAACCCCGGAGCTTTCATTGTGGGCAGGCACAGGAGTAGCTTCTAATTTCGGACAGCTCTATTTTCCTCGCCTATGGAGCGGGAAAGTATTTTATCATTACGGACATAATTCGGATGGTTTATGCACCTCTATGCGAAATCCAGTTATGGCTGTTGTCAGTGAACCTACAGTAAATCTTGGCAACGATGTTGTGTTAACCTACTCTCCTGCCCTGCATCAAATCCTGGATGCCGGACACGGCTTTGTTGATTACCGTTGGTCTACCGGAGATACAACGCAAATTATTATTATCGACAGCACTACATGGCAACACGGACAAAACTGGTATTGGGTGGAAGTAACCAATCATATTGGCTGCAAGACAACTGATTCTGTGCTTATTACAGTGTGGATAACCGGTATTGACGATGAAATGAATGATGCTCAACGATATAAAATCGTACCAAACCCCTCAAACGGTTCATTCAGGATTTCAGGTAACGGAGAAGGGGCTATGAATATTACCCTGTGGAACGAAATGGGTCAGCCTGTTTTTAATAAGAAAATAGTAGAATATGAAGAGATCATTAATAGTCATCTTGCTCCCGGTAGTTATCTGTGTGTGATTCAACAAAAAAATCATTACAAGGTATTGCCTTTGTTGATTCAGTAAAATATTGATGAAGACTATCTGATTTTGCTTAAGAAAGCCATCGTATCAATACCGTCAGCATAATCAAAGAGTCCGGGATTCTGCGTGGTTCCGGGGAGGATTGCATCATTTATGCTATCAGATATTGAAACAACTACCTGTATTTGGTCTTTCATATGCTGTATCTCCGCGTTCACTTCATCTAAAGAATGATACTTAGAATAGTGCAACAACGCAACTGGAGAAGCGAAAGAACCCTCTTCGCGAAGCAAAATATTACGGTGATCAATAAATGGTGTTGCGTTAATGATCAAAATTGATTTTTGATAATCATAGTTATTCATATATCTGGTGTGGGTAGCAACATCATCAAAACAATCGAATGCTGCCTGCAACTTTCCGAAATCATAATTATGCGGAACATATAGTTTCGATACACTTCTGCATCCAAGACCGAAATAGTCAAAGATATCATGTGCAACACCCAATAATTCTTCCTGCGACTCCTCCCCTGTCAGCACTGCAACACTATTTCTGTTTCTTCTAATGATATGTGGATATTTTCCAAAATAATAAAGAAAATACCTTGATGTGTTATTACTACCGGTAGCAATCACTACATCGAAATCTTTTAACGGTGTATTCACAAACTTAACCCTTCCTTCCATTTCAGGAGCAAAGGAGCACATAATATCAAATATCACCGGTAGTAACACCTCATCATCCGACGAGAGCTTAATCAATGCATTATGGCCAGCAGCCAAGCAACACAAATAGTCATGAAAGCCAACCAATGGTAAATTACCGGCCATTACAATGGACACATTCTTTGGTTTTCTATTTTCATTCACAGGATAGGCCGACAACCAATCCATGCAATGTTCTTCATTAAGCACCTCAGCCCAGGCTTGCAGCGACTGTTTTACCGAAGATACAGTAAACCACGGGTTTTTCTGCACTGCCAAAGTAATTGCCTCACGCAGCTTGTCAGCCGCCCCACTGTGGGTGTTGCTGCTCAAGGCTTCTTCCAGCACCTTTGCCGTAGAACTAAAGATATCAGTAATTTTTTCTTTTCTCATATCATTATCGGTCAACGAAATCAATTCATTTTAGCTATATTTGTACCACAAAAATAATTGAAAAATCGGATTGTTTGCTTTTATTATTTAGATAAGAATAAAGTAAGAATCACTTTGAAGCGATGAAAATAATTCAAAATATAACAGTGTTGATGCTGATAGTATGGGTAGTAATCCTTCCACTCTCTGCACAAGATATGTTTGAGTTCAGGGAGTATGAAGATTCTCTTTTTTCTTTATCGGAGCAGGTATTTTCATGCAAAACCGAACAAATGCGTAACAAGGCAAATGATCTGATGTTGGAGACCTTTGAGGATGCGCTGTCGCTGAACAACTCATTCAAATACCCATTCGATTCTCTCGACAAGGTGTCGATCATAGTCTCTTCCGATAACCAGGTAAGGCTGATTACCTGGATGGTGAGAAAAGATGACGGAACTTATGTGTATTTTGGCTTTGTACAGTCATACAGTCAAAAGAAAGACGACTACGTAGTTTATACTTTGCACGATTATACGAATACCATTGAATCGCCTGACTTAAAAGTATTGGATCACAAGAACTGGTACGGTGCAGTATATTACGAGATTATCACTTCAAAGAGTGGCAGAAGAAAATTTTACACCTTGCTGGGTTGGAAAGGGAACAATATATTAACAACCAAGCGTATCATTGAGGTTCTTACGATCCGTTCGAATGGCATGCCTAAATTCGGATATTCACTGTTTCGTTGCGATGAATATCGCCGTTCGAAACGAATCATCTATGAATATTCAGCACAATCGGTCATGCTCCTGTCGTATGATGAACAGAATTATGTCGTCAGGAAGAAACGGCTTTTTTCATCGGCAGACCCTAACAAACGTCCGGGATGGATAAAACGGACATGGCGTAACCTCTTCAATAAAAAGAGCTTTCGCGCACCCCCGTCATCAAACAAGAAAGACCAATACAAGTATATTCAGAAAAAGGATCATATGATTGTTATGGATAGATTAGAACCAAGTAATGAGACTTTACGCGGACAATATCAGTTCTACTATCCTGAAACCAATATTATCGATGGATTGGTATTTCAAAAAGGC
>JAVVFR010000216.1:0-3776 GCA_032250595.1 Bacteroidales bacterium
CTTGTCAAGGGTCTCTTCTTACAAGACACATCCAGCTAAGATTCTATATGATGAAGGAGTAAAAATAACATTAAACAGTGATGATATAATGTTATTTGATGCAAAGGTCTCTGATGAATACCGGCACCTTTACCATACCGGGCTCTTTAGTGCTGTAGAGCTGAATGCGATCAGGATTACCGGCTTGTCGGTTTAGTACATCAGATGTTGCTTCTCTTTGTTTTTCCAACCGGCCTGCGATTCATATTTTACGAAAAAGATCTTTAGATCGGCCTGCGATGAATAATCAACAAAATAGATCTTTTTTTCGGCCTGTGATTCATAATCAACGAAGTACCATTTCCCGTTATTTTTACCGGCTTGACTTTCGTAGGTCACCTTATACACCAAAAGATCGGCCTGTGACTCATAATCGACTACAAAAACTTTTACTTCAGCTTGTGATTCATAATCTACACTATATACTTTTTGTGCGCTGCCAATCAACGTTAATAGCATCATGATTATCAGAAGGAGGGCTGGTATTTTTATCTTTTTCATCATTGCTGCATTTATGGATTAGTAATTTCATTGTTCATAATACAAATATCGTTATTATATAAGCAAAAATCACGCCTGTTTTTTTATATTTCTTATTCATTGAAAAATTTGAATTCTTTGCAAGCATTGATCTCTTTAAATATGTTGTCTAAAGATGCAGGATTTTTCGACACAGGGGTTCACAGAGTTTGATTGACGAACATTATTCCACATGGGAGATAGCCCGACAATACAATGAAAAAAACCATGGCACTATCTTGATTCATTAATTTTATCTATTTTTGCACCCTTAAAGCAAAAACGTATATCAGAACACTGTTATAAAAGAGGGGAGACGATGAGGCCACAATATTCATCATATAAAACTTTAGACTTAACATTAATAGGTAAGGAGATCCGAAAGTATTGGGAGGAACACAATATTTTTTCTCAGAGTCTGGAAATAAGACAAGGCAGTGAGCCATTTGTTTTTTATGAAGGGCCACCCAGCGCAAACGGCAAGCCGGGGATACATCATGTAATGGCAAGGGCTATTAAGGATCTTTTCTGTCGCTATAAAACGCTAAAAGGCTATTATGTTGAACGCAAAGGGGGCTGGGATACTCATGGACTGCCTGTAGAGATCAGTGTGGAAAAAACATTGGGTATCACTAAAGAAGATATTGGAAAAAAAATCTCTGTCAGTGAGTATAATAAGGCATGTAAGCGTGAGGTGATGAAGTACAAAGAGGAGTGGGATGAGCTAACGCGTATGATGGGATATTGGGTAGATCTCGATAATCCTTACATCACTTTCGACAATAAATATATCGAAACTGTTTGGTATCTGCTTAAACAGTTATACACAAAAGGATTGCTTTTCAAAGGGTATACAATCCAGCCGTTCTCTCCTGCTGCCGGGACAGGCTTAAGCACCCATGAACTCAATCAGCCCGGTTGTTATAAAGACGTTAAAGACACTACTGTTACTGCACAGTTTAGAGTAATACAAAATGATAAAGCTTCTTTCTTGTTTGATGATACTAACACCCCGCTTTATTTGCTGGCATGGACCACTACCCCATGGACACTCCCATCGAATACCGCATTGGCTGTCGGATCGGGTATTGTTTATGTCAAAATCACTACCTTTAATCAATATTCCGGTGAGCCGATCACCGTTATTTTGGCTAAAGACCTTGTGAAGGCATTTTTTAACCCCGACAGCGAGGAGGAGGCACCGGAGTCATATAAACAGGGCGATAAGAAGATTCCATACAAAATATTAGCCGAATATAAAGGATCACAGTTGGCAAATATTGACTACGAGCAATTGATCCCTTTTGTGAAGCCTGCCGGGGATGCTTTCAGGGTGATTGTTGGCGATTTTGTAACTACCGACGATGGTACAGGCATAGTACATATTGCTCCTACCTTTGGTGCCGACGACGACCGTGTCGGAAAACAAAACGGTATCGCCCCTCTGATTATCATTGATAAAGAAGGAACAAGGCAGCCTATGGTTGATCGTACAGGGAAATTTTATCGTATTGAAGATATCGACAGTGCTTTTGTAAATGAGTTTGTGAACTTGGACTATTACAGAGAGTATGCCGGCCGTTACGTGAAAAATGAATACGACCCTAAACCGCCTCAGGATGAGTCTTCTCTTGATATCGATCTTGCGGTCATGCTCAAGAAAGATAATAAAGCTTTTAAAATAGAGAAATACGTACATAATTATCCCCATTGCTGGCGTACCGACAAGCCTATTCTTTATTATCCCCTCGATAGCTGGTTTATTAAAACTACAGCTTATAAAGACCGTATGATCGAATTGAATAAGACGATCAACTGGAAACCTGCATGGACAGGAGAAAAAAGGTTTGGTGAGTGGTTAAAAAACCTTGTCGACTGGAATCTCAGCCGTTCCCGTTTCTGGGGTGTACCCTTACCTATATGGTCTACCGATGATAAAACTGAACAACGCTGTATCGGTTCTGCCGAGGAGCTAAAAACCGAAATTGAAAAATCTGTCACTGCCGGTTTTATGGATAATAATCCTTTCAATGATTTTGTTCCTGGGGATATGTCAAAAGAGAATTACAACACATTTGATTTCCATCGTCCCTATGTCGATGATATCGTTTTAGCCTCTTCAAAAGGACAGAAGATGTTCAGAGAGATTGATCTGATTGATGTATGGTTCGACTCAGGTGCCATGCCTTATGCACAGAACCATTATCCTTTTGAGAATAAAGACTTCTTTGAAAAAAACTATCCTGCTGATTTGATTGCTGAAGGAGTGGATCAAACAAGAGGATGGTTCTTTACGATGCATGCTATTGCTGCCATGCTCTTCGACTCGGTTTCTTATAAAACCTGTGTATCTAACGGGTTGGTATTGGACAAAACAGGTACTAAGATGTCGAAACGGTTGGGTAATGCTATCGATCCTTTTACTACCATTGAGCGTTTTGGGCCCGATGCCACACGATGGTATTTGATTACCAATGCCCAACCGTGGGATAATCTGAAGTTTGATCTGGAAGGTGTTGCCGAGGTACAAAGGAAATTTTTCGGGACATTGTATAACACCTATACGTTTTTTGCACTCTATGCCAATATCGACGCATTCGATTATAGCCTCCCGGAGATACCCGTTGATAAACGGCCTGAGATTGACAGATGGATACTGTCGGAGCTTAATACCCTTGTCAGTGCCGTGGATAAAGCCTATGAGGCGTTTGAGCCTACCCGTGCAGGGCGTCTGGTGCAACAGTTTGTTATCGACCACCTGAGTAACTGGTATGTAAGACTGTGCAGGAGAAGGTTTTGGAAAGGCGAAATGACCGATGATAAACTTGCTGCCTATCAAACACTATATTACTGTCTGATCACAGTGAGTAAACTGGCATCGCCTATTGCTCCGTTCTTCTGCGATAGGTTGTTTCTCGATATGAATAGTGTGACGAAAAAAGAAGAGGCGCAATCTGTTCATCTGTCGGATTTCCCGGTAGTCGATAACCGGCTGATTGATAAACCCCTTGAAGAACGTATGCAGATGGCTCAAACAATCTCTTCTATGGTATTGTCGTTGCGGAAACGATCCAATATCCGTGTCAGACAGCCTCTGTCAAAAATTATTATTCCTGTTGATGATGATGTCGTTAAAACCCAAATCAAACAGGTGGAGGATCTCATTCAAAATGAAGTAAATATTAAAAATATTGTCTTTATCGATGAGAATGATAAAA
>JAVVFR010000217.1:0-3751 GCA_032250595.1 Bacteroidales bacterium
CCGGCTTCAACATCTATCGAAATAGTCCCCGACTCCTCGGCAACAATGCTTAAGGTAGCCTTGTCGGAGTCAATCTCTACAATTTCCTGCTCTTTTTCAATATATTCACCGTTACTTACAAGCCAATTTGCAATGGTCACACTGTTTATCGACTCCCCCGGACTTGGAACAATTACTTCAATCATAGTTCTTTGTTATTGTCATTAATAATCATTTTCTGCACAGATCATTCTACACTCCTCTTTCACACGATCACATTTACACACCGAGAATGTCTTTTCAATGATCTTCTGTTGTCTTATTTTATGCAGATGTCCTGATCCTGTTGCAGGTGCACCACTATCAGGCCTTGCTATCATCCGTATCTCTCTGCTTCTGAAATGCCTTGAGAAAAACGACCATGCCCCCATATTACCCGGCTCTTCCTGCACCCATAGCCACTCTTCGGCATTGCTATATTTTTTTGTAACACTTCTGATTTGCTTAGCAGGAAAAGGATACAGCTGCTCGATACGTATTATGGCTATATCGTCATAACCCTTTTTCTCTCGTTCTTCTATCAACTCATACCATATTTTCCCTGAACAGAAAGCTACTTTCTTAATAGGAGCTGTATTGGAGATATCGTCATCAATCACTTCCTCAAACTTCCCGTTAATGAATACCTCTTTTGCAGAAACACATTTCGGATGCCTTAGCAGGCTCTTAGGCGCAAACACAATCAGAGGCTTTCTGAAATCACGATGGAGCTGGCGACGGAGGAGGTGGAAAAAATTTGCCGGTGTTGATGGTACAACCACTTGCATATTGTTCTCTGCAGAAAGCGACAGAAACCTTTCCAGCCGAGCACTGGAGTGTTCAGGGCCTTGCCCTTCAAAACCATGCGGCAACAAAAGCACCAACCCGTTCATCGCGTTCCACTTCTCTTCTGCACTGGCAATAAACTGATCAACAACAACTTGTGCACTATTTATAAAGTCACCAAACTGTGCCTCCCAAATAGTCAAGGTGTTCGGCGAAGAGAGCGCAAAACCATACTCAAAGCCTAAAATACCAAATTCCGACAGCGGTGAATTAAAGATGTTGAACCGTCCCTTTTCAGAATGAATTGTGTCGAGAGGAACATATTTCTCTTCCGAATCTTCAACAGTTAACACAGCATGTCGATGTGAAAAAGTCCCCCTTTCTACATCCTGCCCACTTAACCTGACAGAGAAATTTTCATTAACCAAGGTTCCGTAAGCCATCAATTCTGCCATACCCCAGTCGATGGCATTACGAAAAAAATATTGTTCATGGCGATCATTCTGTAGTCGTTTGATCTTATTAAAAATAGTAACATCCTCAGGAACGTGCGTCAATCTCCTAACAATTTTTTCAAGCACCTTTGCCTTTACTCCTGTTGATGGAGAATGAATAAAATCATCACTATGGCTTTTTCTAATATCTTTCCATGTCTCACTCAGGAATGAAAGAATGGATACTTTTTCTATCTCTTTAGCAGCGTTAAATGCTTGTTCAAGATATTCATTATGATCCTCTTCCTCTTTTTTCAATTCATCATCGACAAAAACACCATCTTCAATCAGTCTGTTTTTGTATATTGTATATGGGTCGGTATGTTTTTCAATAGTTTTATACAAGATCGGCTGTGTAAACCTCGGTTCATCGCTTTCGTTATGACCATATTTTCGATAACATAACAGATCAATAAAAACATCTTTATTAAACTGCTTTCTAAAAGCCATAGCCATCTGTATTGTATAAGCAACTGCTTCTACATCATCACCATTCACATGAAAAACAGGGGCTTGCACAACTTTGGCGATATCAGTACAATAGATCGAGGTACGAGCATCAAGATAGTTTGTGGTAAACCCGATTTGATTATTTATCACAAGGTGTATTGTCCCCCCGGTTTTATATCCTTTTAATTCCGACATCTGCAGCACTTCATACACAACACCCTGGCCTGCGATAGAAGCATCACCATGAATAAGAATGGGTGTTATTTTATCTTCATCTCCCCGGTATTTCAGATCTATACGGGCACGTGCAATACCTTGCACTACCGGGTCAACAGCTTCGAGATGCGACGGATTTGGCGCTAAAGTAAGTTTTACTTTTCTGCCGGAAAGCGTATCCCTGTGTTGCGAAAACCCAAAATGATATTTCACATCCCCCAGCAACTCATGTTGTTCGTATTCAAACTTATTGAATTCGCTGAAAATTGATTCAAGAGGTTTATGCAAAATATTGGCCAAAACATTAAGTCTGCCACGATGTGCCATTCCTATAATAAACTCTTCGGTACCCATCTCTGCACCCTCATTGATAACAATCTCCAATGCCGGGATTATCGATTCCGCTCCTTCGAGAGAGAAACGCTTTTGTCCGGGATATCGCTTATGAATAAACTTCTCAAAATAAACCGCCTCCCGCAGCTTACTTATAATCAAATGCTTTTCTGGTTTTGTATAGGAAGGTGTATTTTTAACAGCCTCCATTTTATGGGTAAGCCAGTTATCGATTTCCACATTTCTGATAAACTTAAACTCGGCACCAATACTCTCGCAATAGGTTTGTTTGAGATGAGCAATAATATCATTGAGTGTTGCTTTTCCAATACCTATCTCCTTTCCGGCATTGAATGATTTCTTAAGCATCGTATCATCCAATCCGTAATTTTCAAGAGCAAGGGTAGGGCTGTATTGTCGTCTTACCCTAACCGGATTGGTTTTGGTAAAAAGGTGTCCCCGCTTACGGTAGTCATCAATAAGTTTTATCACAGTAAACTCTTCCGCTGTCTCTGAGGCTTTACACTGTTCAAAATTTTTAATTCCCAATTCAAAGCCTTCAAAAAACTTCTGCCAATGACCATCAACCGATGACGGATCAGAGTGCCATAGTTGATAATAGCTTTCAAACTCTTCCGGTGCAATACTGTTTAAGTCAATCTTCATGCAAACAATTCAGTTTCTGTTATTTCATTGCAAATTAACAAATATTGCGATATAATGTTTGAAAAGAGAATGCCGGATATAAAAAAGCCCGTCAGAATTCTGACGGGCCTCCTTTTCATTAACAATTTTTTATTCTGGTTCTATTGCGTCAACGGGACAAACATCAGCACAAGAGCCACAATCTGTACATACGTCAGGGTCAATAACATAGATATCACCTTCAGAAATTGCGTCAACAGGACATTCGTCGATACATGTTCCGCATGCTGTACAATCATCAGTGATTTTATAAGCCATAATTTTTTATTTTTTTGTTACTAAACTAATACTATCCTCTCTGCAAAGATATAACTATTTTATTTCAGACAAGTTTTTACATATAATAATCATTAATTTTTAATTGTTCTGAATAATATTTTCAGATATTTGCTACTGCATTAGGTAACTAAACAAGAATTTTTTTACATAAAAACAAATATTACAATGGACAAAAGAAAGGGTATCGGCTTACGACTGGTGTTTTATGCGATCCTCTCCGGCATCCTCATGAGTATAGCCTGGCCTGAGCGGGGTATTCCTGTCTTACTACTGATAGGCTTCGTCCCGTTGCTCTGGGTGGAGGATGTTATCCATAAAAACCGTTCAGGATTTCCTCGCTATGCCTTTTCCCTTTATGCTTTTGTCACTTTCTTGATTTTTAACTTCTTTGGGTCATGGTGGCTTAAGAATGCTTCGGATTTTGGTGCTGCAAGTGCCATACTGCTAAATACATTCATTATGACCATCGT
>JAVVFR010000218.1:0-2903 GCA_032250595.1 Bacteroidales bacterium
GTTAAATGCTGCACGGACGATATGGAAAGACCCTATGGTTGATAAACGCTTTCTCCATATCTCTACTGATGAAGTATTCGGATCATTAGGATGGGAAGGACGCTTTACAGAACAGACAGCCTATGATCCAAGAAGCCCTTACTCCGCTTCCAAAGCCAGCTCCGATCACCTCGTAAGAGCTTACTACCATACGTTTAACCTCCCTGTTGTGATTACCAACTGCTCCAACAACTACGGCCCTAATCAGTTCCCTGAGAAACTTATTCCCTTGTTTATCAACAATATCAGAAACAACAGGCCACTGCCGGTATATGGCAAAGGGGAAAATGTACGCGACTGGCTCTATGTAATAGACCATGCCAAGGCTATCGACCTCGCCTTTCACAAAGGAAAAACAGGTGAGACATATAACATCGGCGGTAATAACGAATGGAAGAATATTGACCTGATAAAGATGCTGTGTACGATTATGGACAAAAAACTCGGCCGTAAAGAAGGTGCTTCAGAAAAATTAATCACTTATGTAACCGACCGTGCCGGCCATGACCTGAGATATGCTATCGATTCATCAAAAATACAACATGAGCTGGGATGGAATCCCACCGTGCAGTTTGAACAAGGCCTGGAGCTGACTGTCAACTGGTACCTCGAAAACCGGGAGTGGCTCAATGAGGTCACTTCAGGTGCATATCAACAATACTACGGTAAAATGTATAGTAACCGTTGACAAAAAAGGCATTTAACTTTCAAAAGCAAGACAAAAGATTCCCTTTAAAACGGATAACCCCCAATTTTCAACGATCAATAAAATACAACTCCTTGTATACCATTATTTTATAAGGAATTTCCTGGAGTCCTATCTCCACCCTTATAACATCCATACGCTTTGCTCCATCCGGCATTACCTCACCAACAAGCAGAGGCAATACAGTGGCTATCAGAAAAGTATCAGGCTTCTCCCGGTGGTAATATAATGAACTGTTACCATCGCTCTTGCGTATTGTCATATCGTCAAAAAAATCATAATCCACCCTTCTTATCGGACTGTGACATAAAATCTTATTCCCACAAACGGTGATGGTATTACTTTGATCGATATCGATCCTTAATTGTGTTTCGAAACGTGCCAGTTCGTTCCAGCCCCTGGCCTTCTCTTCGTAATCTGCTTGCTGCTTCAGCATCAATATCCATACTGTATATCCTGTGGTAATAACCAATCCCATGATCACCATTACTGCCAGCAACTCGGTCAGGGTGAATGCCGTCAACTCTGTATGCCATTTTCTACTATCTCGTTCTCTCATCGATTCTTTCTGTTGTAGTAGAAGATAGTCGTGTGCGATGGTATAACACTCGCCCCTCTGGTGTAGCAGCGACAATACGTATCACTACCATACTGCTGTTGTCAGGAAAGGGAGTGACAGATTTAACGATCATAAAGTCATCCATCGCTACCTCTTCACCGAACCAGGCACCCGCTGTATATGATTTATTCATCATTGTATTTACCTGCATCTTTGCATGCAACCTCAATACTGTTGAGTCGCTCTGCAACACTTTCAAATACAAAGAAAGCCCCGTGCCTGCCATCATAGTAATAACCACCATAGCCACCACACTCTCCACCAACGTATGTCCGCTTAGCGCTATCTTCTTCAGTATAACCATTTAATAATCTTTTGCGAAGCATTTGCCTCCATGCAGTTACAACTACCTATTCCCGATGGTAAGCGTGATTTATCAATTACGGCATCCAACAGATGATTTTTATAACCGGCCTTTGCCGTATGCAAAGCCAGAGAGCCACATACCAATGTTCCTTCTATCACACCCTGGTGTTGTACACATCCATTACTGATCACCGCTCCCGTGATAGTTGCTCCCCGGTGAATATCCAGTATTGGCCTGTCCTGTCTTGTTGCAGTATCCCGGTGTACCGCTATTACTACACCTGCTATCCCCGCTGCATCACCGATGGTAAGCAGTGGATCTTTGTTTTTATGGCTTATCACCGCCAGAGCAGAAGGATTGCTTAGTTCAATATTATATCCTGCAATAATGGTATCGGCAGCAAAGGCCTGAAGGCTTCCTTTGAAGCCCTGTTCAATCTTTATCACCGGAGCAATGATCATTATATCATTACAGGAAAAACTATTGGCGATCACAATCTCTTTTGTCGCCACGAAGAGAATCTGTCCTTGTACAGTTTGTTGATGCAGTACTAATAATCCTTCCTTATGTATCAACCATAGCGTATCGTCAAAAGCTTTAACAACAGTATCGGATTGCTTGATGTGTTCATAATGCAACTGCTCAACAGCCAATCCGCTATTACGTATAAGGAAATCTGCCGGGTGGAGCTCTAATAGCTTTTTAATACCGGCAGGAAATTTTTCGGTACTTGTTTTTATCTCTCCATAGATCAATTTATCACCATGATAAGTACTGCCTTCGATATACGCATGTCTCACTCCTGCCTTAGGCAGGACAGCTGTTCCCTTAATGACAGTATTCCCGCAAAGGCTGAGGCCATCACGCTGTTCAGGGATAAACAATGCCGGAACACCGGCCGGGATATGATCCGCTGTAAGGGCTGCCTTGCTGTAAGAATAACGTCCGGAAAAAGCTTCAGCACGTAAAACCCTAAAGACCCCCCAACGATAAGCTGTCAAACGAACAGAGTCATCACCCGCTCCATAAAGACTTATCGTTGACCGGTATACAGGCCGGTCTGCTACTTCGGCAGTGAGTAAGGTAAGCCCGGAATTGGCATTGTCTATTAGCCGTTCACGAATATCCAAAAGTATGATCTCTTTACTGTGGAAAAAAGAAGTACGTAACAGTAAGGCGGAGAGCATAGTAATTACTACCATAAGAATCAAAGCAAAGAATAATGCAGATCC
>JAVVFR010000218.1:2913-3745 GCA_032250595.1 Bacteroidales bacterium
TCCTCTCGAATTCATTCGTGTCGTCAGAAAAGAAATTGTTGATAACCGTTTCATCTCTATTTTATATTGCTGTCGGGATGGTGCCTTATTCTTCAATTTTCCTATAAGTATACTCCCTCGTCCCTATCTTCACTATACATTTATCGAAACTCAGCGATGCTATCAAAACATCATCAAAAACATCGCCTGCTTGCAACAGCCGCTCTTTGCCATGAATAAAAAGAATGCCTGTTTCCCGATTATGGTTTCTCACAATCCCTTTATACTGAATATCTGGTAGCCTGTCAGCTTTTCGCAGATCATTAACCGGCTTCTCTGCCAACACCATTATCTTTCGTTGAGAGCTCCTCTCCCTGTAGTCAACACCTTTCTTTTCTTTCTCTCCAATATTTCCAAGAAAAGGATCTTCATAATCTAATAACAGATGATATTTTAATTCATTAAGCGCTGCAGTATCAGCGTTGCCCGGTTCAACAACCCTGACGGGCTTGCCTGCCCCTGTAAAGGTAACTATCCTATAAGTTACCCAACCCCATACCATAATCAATGCTATCGATAAAACTACTGTTGTTTTTCTATTTCTCATAACCGTTATCTTATCTCATTTACTCTTCTGCAGGAATAGATTTCGCTTGTGTCAACTCCCTGACCAACACCTCCATGCCTAAAGTGTTTCTTTTTGTTTTTATGTTTGTAACCAGAAAGTATCGCGCCGATCTTACGTACCCGCTTTTATACTCCTTCTCAACAAAATGCAATGCATGTATGAGCGCATGAAAAGAGCCGTATAACGTAAATCGATGGTCTGTAATAACAAACCCTGCCTCTTCAC
>JAVVFR010000219.1:0-3718 GCA_032250595.1 Bacteroidales bacterium
AAGTAAGCCCCCTGTCAAAATAAAGATGGTTGCATAAGTTCGTCGTAGGTTTTTTTCCAATCTTTATCTGGATTCTCTAAAAAACGCAGTAAATGAAGATAATTGAAAAGATGTATCTTACAAAAACTTACTAAATTAGAAAATGCCCATTTTCTTTTCAGCATTTTTTGGATAACTGTCATAAGAAGATTTGCAATTAGAGCAGAATTTATCTGTATTGAATAGCATTTTCATTGTCTCCAAGAAAATATTTTAAAGGAAAGTTTTGTTTAAGCTGTTTAAATAGCAACTCGATTTACTGTCCAACACATTTAAGAATATCCTTGAAAAGGCTAATGGTAGCACTGTTAATTATCTTTATTTGTTTCTTTATCACAGCTTTAATCCTGCTGTCCGAAAACGGAGGTTCCAAAAAAATGTGTACTTTTATCCATGTAGTTTATTTTTGTGGTGAAAAACAAAACTACAAAAAGAGACAGGAAGATCATTTCGGCCTTCCTGCTCTTAAATTTTTATCGGACAACAGTGAAAAATAATAATAGAATTTATATCACCCCGACAGGTTGGGGTTTTTGGGTGTAATGATCATTTATCCGGACAACAATAAAAAAGAAATTATGTTACCTATTTTTTATTCTTATCTGCATCAATCATACCTGCTGTATTCCATATAAAGTCAGGGACTCTATCACCATATGGAGGTGAGGATGGCACGATTCCGTAACCACAAATCTCAAAAGTTTGCCTAACTGCATCAAGTAATCTGAATTCAATTGTACTTTTTGCTGTTTCGGCAGCACCGGCCCCAAGCCAAAGCAAATTATAACTCATCCCCTTGCCATTATAGGTATATCTTCCATTGTAACCTGCATGATAATTTCCTACGTCAGCAGCTCGTCACTTCGTTCCTCAAACAGTGGAGAATTTCTCCCGCCCTTTGGCAGGGAGGCATTTCACTGCGTTTGGTTCTCTAATGAACCTTTCCAAGGCCGGTTTGCTTCCGGCTTCGCCGGAAAATGGCGTATGCTTCATAAAGGAAATGGATTCCATATCAATTGTACCAGTAGTAGTTCAGGTAGTTGTCGTCTTTTACGGCTGCCAGACGGTTTTGTTCACTCCCTTGTTCTCTTTTTTTTAGGTGTTCACGAATGCTTCGCATTTCTTCATCCCAGCAGAGGTAGCGCATGTTTTGGTCACGTCGTTTTTCAAAGCGAGTCATATTGCCGTTGGCATCCCATGAGAAGTAGTACTCATGTCCTGTCAAACATTTAATTTATAAACCTGTCTTTCATGGAATGCTAAATAAAGATGAGATGCATGTAAAAGCCAATAAGCATTTACTTGCTTTTGATATAAAACATTCCTAAATCAGGGTTTATTACAATAGCCATATTTCCATTTTTTCTTCTAAGTGAAAAGGTTGAGGTCATGCATATTTCATGATAATTATTAAATGATGTGCAAGTGTCCAGATATTCAATTAAAAGAAAGTTCTGGAACTCTATTCTTCTTCCTTTCATAATCCAATTACCATTATGCTTGAATAGCAATTGAACCGTTTCGCTATTATATATCCATTGCTCATATGTGTTATTGCTTTTTATTATTAATGTGTCTATTAGAAGATTATGATTAGTGAACGAATATTTTCCTTCAATTTCATTGTGCCTCATCTTGCACGAGAATAATGAGAGGAGAACAATCATAATAACTATGCCAAATCTACTAACTTGAGGTGTTATGAGCTTCATTGTATTTTTCATTAATCCTTTTCATTTTCTTTTTATCAATTATAATAATATATGTCTGATGCGTAGTACTTTTAGGTAGGCTTGAATTTTTCGTTCTTGGAACATTCACTTCATCTCCATCCCACCATTCCAAGTCCATGAACTTATTGATTTGCTGTCTAAAATTGTAATAACAAGTAAATTTCCAATAGGATAAAAACTAACTCCTGCGCTACCTGCCATTTGTTCTGTCATATTCGCTGCAGCTCTCAAATAACCAATAAGACCAAAGTCTCCACTATAATAGTACTTTTTGTTTGGCCCGTTTGCTGTACTCATTGTAAAAAGATAATAAAGAAAAACGGGAATAAAGATGATTTCTCAGATTATTCCCGTTTGGTACCCGGAGCCGGGATCGAACCGGCACGAGCGCAATGCTCATTGGATTTTAAGTCCAACGCGTCTACCAATTCCGCCACCCGGGCACGTATGATAAAAAAATCCCGTACAACGGGATTTTCGAGCGGAAAACGGGACTCGAACCCGCGACCCCGACCTTGGCAAGGTCGTGCTCTACCAACTGAGCTATTTCCGCAGACTTTTTAAGAACGTGCAAATATAGAAAATTTGTTTCATGCAACAAAAAAAAATAATCGAAAATGTTATCCCTTCCCTTTTGTCAACAGTTCCTTTATTGTATGTAGCTTCATTAGTGCTTCAACGGGGGTCAACGTATCGATATCGGTATCGAGAATATCGTCTTTTATCCGTTGAAGCAGTGGATCGTCAAGCTGTATAAAGCTTAGTTGGTATTCATTTGCTTTACCGATTGCCGTTTTGTTTTCTGTTAACTCTTCATGAGAATGTGACTGTTCCAATTGTTTCAGGAGCTGCTTGGCCCGTGTGATGGTTTCCGGTGGCATACCCGACATGCGTGCCACATGGATCCCAAAGCTATGTTCGCTACCTCCTTTCGTTAATTTTCGCAGAAAGATGATTTGATTGTTAATCTCTTTTACACTGATGTGATAGTTGTGTATCCTTGATTTGCTTTTAGTCATCTCATTCAGTTCATGATAATGTGTAGCAAAAAGGACTCTCGGGCGGTATTGTTTATGATCGTGCAGATACTCTGCTATTGCCCATGCGATGCTAATGCCGTCGTAGGTGGCGGTGCCACGTCCGATTTCGTCAAGAAGTATCAGGCTGCGTGATGATAAGTTATTCAGGATACTCGCGGTCTCATTCATCTCTACCATAAATGTTGATTCACCTGATGAGATATTATCGGAAGCCCCCACACGTGTAAAGATCTTATCTACAATGCCGATCTTTGCTTTTGTGGCAGGCACATAACAGCCTATTTGTGCCAGCAATACAATGAGTGCTGTCTGTCGGAGTAGGGCCGACTTACCTGACATATTGGGGCCGGTAAGCATAATAATTTGTTGTTGTTGATCATCCAGGGTAATGTCATTGGAGATGTAATGCTCTCCGGGTTTCATTTGTTGTTCAATTACCGGATGACGCCCTTCGTGAATATCAATCTTAAAACCATTGTTTAAAACTGGCCGTACATAATGGCAGGTAGTGGCAAGGATTGAAAAAGCGTATAAACAATCGACTCTTGCCAATAGTGATGCATTTAACTGTATTGGTTTTATGTAATCTGTCAGGCTGACGACAAGCTCATTATAGAGTTGTTGTTCCAGTGCCAGTATATTCTCTTCTGCACCCAGAATCTTGTCTTCGTATGTTTTTAGCTCTTCGGTGATATAGCGTTCCGCACTGGTAAGTGTCTGTTTCCTGTGCCACTCTTCGGGTACTTTTGACTTATGGGTATGCGTAACCTCCAGATAGTAACCAAAAACATTATTATAGCCAATTTTTAGTGAAGAGATTCCGGTGCGTATGATTTCACGTTCCTGGATTTTTTTCAGATAGTCTTTTCCTGAATGGAGCAGTTGTCTGAGTTCATCAAGTTCGGC
>JAVVFR010000220.1:0-3697 GCA_032250595.1 Bacteroidales bacterium
TGGTAACCCTGCCTCAGTAAGTCAGATCATCACAGTAAATGACGTTACAGCACCCACCATCACCCCGCAACAGTCCGACATCTACGTATGTTATCCTGATCCGGTAAATATCATACAGGTTCAGGTTACTGATAACTGCGATCCTAATCCAACAGTTGTATTTACAAGGAGTGATGACCCGACACTCGGTCCTAATGATCCGTTCCCGGTGGGTATCACCACTGTCACTTGGACAGCTACCGACTATTGCAACAATACAAGCACGCATAGCTTCATTGTCATGCGCTATCCTCAGTTGATATGTGGTATTCAACCACCTGCTGTATTGCCAATGTGTGGAACACCCAACCATACCCTTACTTCTACCGCTGTGGGTGCTGATACGTACTATTGGACTGTCACCTCTGCCGATAACTCATGGGTTATCACAGGAGGACAGAATTCTCCAACAATTACTTATGATGCAGGATCAACCGGTGTGCCTGCTGTATTTACCCTGACCGTCACCAACGGTAACGGCCTCTGTGTTGAAGTGTGCGATATCACTATTACCTGTATCCCACCAATGTATTGTACCATGACACAAGGATTCTATGGTAATCCGGGTGGTATGTATTGCGGATATATTGGTACGCAACCGTTATTACAACAGCTGCTGACCAATGGTTTGATTATTGGTGAACAAACTACCAATAACTACCTGGCTCTTGTCCAGGCTGATGCAGGTTGTGTGTTGTCACGTCTGCCTAGTGGTGGCCCTGCCTCCGCACTGAATGGTGCAGCAACATGTGCCAACCCTGTTGGTATTGCACTGCATCCGCAGTCAGGTAAGTTCCATAATGTACTGCTTGGCCAGGCTATCACTTTAGGCCTTAACCTTGAGCTTGATGCAGACCTTGCTACTATGGTGATTCACGACAATGTGATTGTCACTGCCGAAGCAACAAGCTGCGACAAGTATACTTCAACTACTATCCCCGGAACAGATATGTCGTTTACTATCCCGTGGGATGTATATAGTTACTTTAGCTCAGCACCGGAGGTACAGGATATCTACGACCTTGCTAACCAGGCACTCGGTGGTAACCTTGCATCAACACCTGCACCACCAAGCCTTGGTGATATTGCAGAAGCACTGGCTGCCATCAATGAGGCATTTGATGAATGTCGTAAATTGGTTGATTTCAATCATGATGAAGGCAATTCAAGTATGGCCGGTGCGACTGGTAATCCAAACATCAACATCTATCCTAATCCTTCAAAAGGAGCATTTAAAGTCTCTATCGTTGTTCCTGAAGATGGAGAAGGAAAGGTTGATCTGATCTCTACCGACGGAAGCCTTGTTGAGATGCTATTCGAAAGCGAATTAAAGGCAGATGTTGTTTATGAGTTTGAATCTGTAAGTCGTACAACGGCTACTGGTGTTTACTTCCTAAGGTTCATTTATAATGACAAAGCATATTATTCGAAAGTTGTTGTTATAAAATAGAACCATTCAGATTAAATAAAATGAGGGAAGCTGTTTCATTACGGCTTCTCTCATTTTTTTTAAAGCATTATTCATAATAAAAGTAAATTATAAAGTGTATTCTTGGTTTTTTATTTACTTTTGGTCAAACAGTAAAATATAAAAAATGAAAAGAATTTTTTTCACTTTGGTTTCGGGATGTATACTTTTTTCTGCTTTTCAAGTAAAAGCACAGTGTTGTGATTTCGCGCATCAGCAACAAGTAGAACCTCCTACATCGGCTGCCACTTTTGGGGTGGCATTGGGCGATTTAGACAATGATGGTGATTTGGATGCCGTTAGTATCTCCGCTTATTATGGAGTGGATGTGTATCATAATAATGGTTCAGGAACATTTACCCTCTCCGGTCAATATGCTACGGGGTCCAATGGTGATTTTTATGGCGTTCATATCGCAGATGTGAACGGTGATAATCTTTTGGATATTATCGCCATCCCATTTTACAGCTCATCAAGTCTTACAATACTGATCAACAATGGTATGGGAGGGTATAGTACTACAATTACCAGCAGCAATATAGCGGCTCACAATGCTGCTATTGGTGATGTGGATGGCGATGGTGATGTGGATCTGTTTATCCCGGCTTCATCAGCGAGCAGTGGGAAGTTGTTCAAAAATAATGGTTTCGGAACGTTTACCTTAGCCCAAACCATCAGTGGGGCAGTGGGTCATGATGCTGAAATGGGTGATCTTGATGGCGATGGTGATTTGGATCTGTTTATTACTAAAAACAGCTCAACAGGTATTTCTATTTTCCTGAATGATGGCACCGGTAATTTTTCTCAATCCGGAACAAATTTTAGCTCCAGTACTACCAATGTGGCATTGGGAGATCTGGACAATGATGGCGATTTGGATGCCTGGGTTGGAACATCCGGTAGTCAAACGGAGATCTATTTGAATGATGGGTCGGCTGCTTTCACATTGGATACTACCTTAACAACAAATTCTTACTGCAAGGCGGTAGAACTGTATGACCTTAATAATGACGGAGTCTTGAAGGCTTTTATGAGTTTCTATAGTGGACATCCGCAGGTTTGGACTGCTTTAGAAAACATGGATTATACACTTTGTTATCAAGGGCCTGTAGGGTCGAGTTCGCACGGTATGGCCTTAGGGGATGTTAATGCTGACGGTAATATGGATATGTATGTAGGACATTTTAGTAACAGCTCAGGTGATTATGTTTTTTTGAATTCCAGCCCATCCATTTCTTATGATTATACGGAGTATTGCTTTGATTATGATACAGCCCAGACGGTAACACTTAATGGTACAACAGGTGGTTCTTTTTACTCCATCCCGCAAGGATTGAACATTGATATTGTTACCGGCACTTTTACACCTTCTACCAGTCTGCCGGGTTTGTATCAGGTGAAGTATGAGATTCCAAACTGTGCAGTGTATACAACAGTGAAAATAAAAAGTGTAGATACTACGGTAATTTTAACAAACGATACTTTATGGGCTGTTCAGGATTCAGCTATATATCAGTGGATAAACTGCGATATGGGTAATGCTATCATTGCCGGAGCAACACAGGCTTACTATGTAGTGGATACTACCGGGAATTATGCCGTAGTGGTAACCTATGATGGTTGTACTGATACAAGTGGTTGCAAATATGTTTATATCGACAATACAGGACTTGCCGGATTGGAGAATACAGATTCCATGAAAGTATGGCCAAATCCAACCAGCGATCAAATTCATCTGTTGCTCCCGGAAAAGTATTCCGGTGCGCGCTATGTATTATATGATATAGCGGGAATACGGGTGATGGAAGGGAAAGTCGATTCCCATCCGATGTCTATCAATGTGCAGCATTTGGCCGGGGGAATGTATTGGTTTTCGCTACTTGATAATCCAGTAAAACCTGTTAAGATTATCTTGCAGCGGTAATGAAAGTAGCATTTTAAAAGATTGTCCAAAAAGCTAAAGACCCTGAGGGCTATATCTTAAACTTTTCACAATTTAGGCACAATATCAAAAACATCCAAAATTTCGCATTGTTTTTTTGTTGATTCCGAGTAAAACACTCTCCCATTGTCGGTTACGGTCACTTTCATCTTTTCGAGCGTAAGCATCATTTTTTCGAAGCTGTAAGTTTTTGATAATCCGCCAGATTTAATCATAGCGATTACTTTCATCCGAAGGATAAGTGCGAG
>JAVVFR010000221.1:0-3692 GCA_032250595.1 Bacteroidales bacterium
CCAGAGACCAAAAAACATATGGTACTGATAGCAGGGTACAGGTAAATGACAGGTTTATCAATACCAATGATCTTGGTACTGCGGTTATTGAATTAAAAGAAAATATGGGTGAAGATGATAAAAAGAAGATGACTGTTGCACTGAAAATTGATAAAGATACCCGTATGGGCATCGTCACCGATATTAAAGAACAGCTTAGAGAACCTGATGTGCAAGCATATAAAATCAACTATACCGCACAGAAGAAAGTTAAGTAAAAGCTTCTAATTATTAATAATAAAAAGAACCGGGAGATATCTGTTTCCCGGTTTTTTATGGTTGAACAAGCTGTCATTTAAAAGAAATAATCATTTATTACAACACACCTTCGCAATGCCGGATTACACGGGCACGTTCTTAAGAATCTGTTGAAAAGCCTCTTTCGGGCTTTTTCCAAAAGCAATCACTCCTTCTCTATGTCCTGCCATCCTTATTATTCTGTTATATGAATAATCCTTAATAACATTTTTCAGGGCCATCACCATCGCCGGGGTGCCATAAAATACATCTTCCGGTGTTTCCGGAAGCCTCCCCTTACAATGTTGCCACATTCTTAAGTTATGTATATGTATTACACTATTGATCTCAGGAAGCGTTTCATAGATAACGGCATGTGTCATCGACTCAGAAGATGCACACAACGTCCCGGTGCACCATACTATATTAGCAGTAGTGTCGTATCCGGTAACCAACACATAATGCTCTTCAGACAATGTTTTGTACTTCCCTGTGGCTGTTCCTGTGATATAAAAAGCACAATGAGAAGCTGTTTTTCGAATACTGATATTGCCATATCCTGTTCCATAAGGATATACTCCAATATACCCCATTTGATGCAACTGATCTCTGAAAGAATTGATTAAAGAAAAAGTATTAGGGCTGATCCCTGAGCTGCCTTTATCCAATAAACAACGAAACTTTATTGCTCCCTCCTCTATGTGATAGGGATGCGTTTTTCGCCCTGATGATGAATGGTTATTCATTTTCATTACACAATTAAATATCTTCCGGCAAACACAATCCATTTTCAGTGATGATTCCTGTTATCAGGCGGGCCGGAGTAATATCAAAAGCAAAATTGGCAGCTGTTGTCCCTGGATTGGCAATATCAACCACTACCCTCTTTTTACCTAAACGGCCCTCCATCTTCAACACCTCCTCCTGCTCCCGTTCTTCTACAGGGATAGCAGAACCCTCTTCTATTGTATTGTCCATGGTGGAGGTAGGCAGCGCAACATAAAAGGGGATATTATTGTCTTTGGCAGCCAAGGCTTTCAGATAGGTGCCAGTCTTATTGGCTGCATCCCCATTACGAGCCACCCTATCGCTGCCCACAAGCACCATATCCACGAGCCCTTGTTGCATCAGATGTCCTCCGGTATTGTCGGCAATAAGTGTATGAGGAATATTGTTATGCGACAACTCCCATGCCGTCAGGCGGGCTCCCTGGTTTCGTGGCCGTGTCTCATCAACCCATACATGGATATCGATACCTAACTGTTTTGCCAGATAGATAGGCGCCATTGCTGTCCCGTAGTCGATACAGGCTAACCATCCTGCATTACAGTGAGTAAGGATATTAACGCATGCTCCTCTCTTCCGCGAACTTATCGTTTTGATAATCTCTACACCATGTCGTCCGATAGCTTCCGACCTGGCCACCTCCTCTTCTATTAATTGCAGTGCCTCTGCCTTTGCTACCTGTTGCTTATTGTAAGGTAGTGCTTCTTTCGAAATAGCATGATATACCCTGTCGACACCATAACGCAAATTAACTGCCGTAGGACGAGCCTCCTTTAAAACTATTGCCCTGACGGCAATATACTTATCAAACCAATTACCAGGGGCCTCAAGCGTAGCCAGATACAATCCCAACGCTCCCGTAACCCCTATCAACGGAGCCCCACGAACAGCCATATTGCGTATCGCATTAAAAGCATCATCGGATGTCTTAAGGTCTATAATTACTGTCTGCCATGGCAATTCACGCTGATCGATAGCCTGTACCAATCTGTCATCATCGGAAGAAAGCCATATGGAACGATACTGCCGCTTGTTTATTAACATAACCCTAACTTATGTATCTTTGCGTAAAGATACAAATATCTATTTCCATGAAACAAAAGACTGCTATCCATGATATCATCTTCGACTTTGGAGGCGTTATCTATGATATCAATTTTATGCACGGTGCAGCAGCATTTATAAATCTTGGTATTGATGATTTTGAAAATATGTATTCACGCGCTATAAACACCGGTATATTTGATTTGTATGAAAAAGGAGCCATCAGCTCCTCCCGGTTCAGAGATGCACTAAGGGAAATAAGTGGCTTGCAACATACCGGCCAGCAAATTGATGATGCCTGGAACGCTATTTTAACAGGCTTTGTTACCGAACGTATCCATTTGATAGAGAAAGTAAAAAATCATTATAACATCCATCTGTTAAGCAATACAAGTGAGATACATTACCGGAAATTTCTAAAGGAGTTTCAAGAACAATATGGATATCCTGATTTTGAAGCACTCTTCATGCATGTATGGATCTCTTTTAAAATGGGAATGCGTAAACCCTCAGAAGAGATATTCCGTTTTATCATCAAACAATCGAAGTTTACTCCTGCTTCCACCTTATTCATCGACGACAACTTAGAAAATGTAGTTGCCGCAAGACGTGTGGGTATAAACTCCTATTACCTGGATCACAAAAGAAATGAAGATATTCTCCAGTTGTTTAACAATGAAGGAGAACTGTTGGAACATGTGATATTCTGATCCCGCTTATTTTATTAACCGGTGCTCTGTCTATTTTTTTTATTTTTCGTCTGTTGCCTTTTCGTCCAACATAGATAAAAGATGTTGTTCAATTGCTTCCAGCGATACTGCTTCAACCAGTTTTTTTCGATATGCTTTTATTCCGGCGATACCTTTAAAATAGTTACTGTAATGTTTACGCATCTCAAAAATACCAATTTTTTCCCCTTTCCATACGATGGCATTCAGCAAATGTTCATAACATACGGCTATCCGTTCATTAAGTGAAGGAGGTGGCAATTGTGTACCAGTAGCATAAAAATGCTTTGTCTCCCTAAATATCCATGGATTCCCCACTGCTGCACGGCCAATCATTATCCCATCAACACCATAACGCCGGTAATAATCAACCGCTTTTTGTGCAGAATCGATATCACCATTGCCAATCACAGGGATTGTCATTCTGGGATTATTTTTCACGGCACCTATCAGGGTCCAGTCGGCAGTACCTTTATACATTTGTGCTCTTGTCCGGCCATGAATCGTGATAGCAGCAATACCCACATCCTGCAGTTTCTCGGCAACCACTACAATCTCTTTGCTTGTATCATCCCATCCCAAACGTGTTTTTACCGTAACAGGCAGTTGCACTGATTTCACCACTGCTGCAGTCATCCGAACCATTAATGGCACATCTTTTAACAACCCTGCTCCACTGCCTTTCATAGCTACCTTCTTCACCGGACAACCAAAATTAATATCGATAAGGTCAGGTTGTACCGATTCAGCCATTTTCGCCGCTTGCACCAGCTCCTGAATGTTATTGCCAACAATCTGAATGCCCATAGGACGCTCGTAATCACTGAAATTCAGTTTTTTGAAACTCTTCTCTACATT
>JAVVFR010000222.1:0-3669 GCA_032250595.1 Bacteroidales bacterium
CGGTGTTAAACACACATGGCACTTCCGGATGCTTGATTTTTTCACTGCAGTTCTCGAATCCACAATAACCGCAGTAGAACAGATTCAGTGGATGTATGCGTGTGCCAAGCAACACCAATAGCGGGCTGCTTCTAATATTTTCCGCATCCCGTAAAAAGAAACTTTGTCCATTCGCTTCTCCTATCTGTACCATCCGGTCAGCAATGCGGTCTATCTCTTCACGACCGGTAATAGCAGTGAAAAGCGTTGACACACCTCGTGCTTTTGGTGCTGTGCGCGCTGCAAGAACCATTTGCTGAGCCACTTCCTTTAACCCGTTAAAAATTGCTTCTTCTTCTTTGATGAATGCCATTATGATTATGTTTTTGTTTTCCAGTAATGTTGTAATTATTCAAATGTTATAGTGTTTTCTGAAACCAAACTCCCATAGTTATAAATATTCTCATGTGTCGGCTTGCCTTCCTGATCGTAATGTCTCTCTTTCCCGTGTTTCTCATTATCCCTGTAAGTAACAGTTCGCTGTAATTTGCCGTTTAGATACCACGCTTTTAATACACCATCTCCTTTATCAAAAGTGGCTTCTCCTATTTGCTGCCCGTTGTCGTTAAAATACAGCCACTCGCCATCAAATAATCCTTCGTAAAAATTGCCGCTCTTCTTTAACTCCCCGTTAGGCCAGTACTCTCGATGCTCCCCGTGGGGCTTGCCATTCTTGAAAAACTTCCGGATAATCAAATTTCCCATAGGGTCGAAGCGCTTTACCTCGCCATCCAATAGATTGTCGTTGTAGTGTTCTATATATTCAGGCTTGCCATTTGGATACCACTTCCTGACCACTCCTTCTAAAATGCCATGGCTGTAAGTAAAAGAGTGTTGTTTAACCCCGTTCTCATAATAGTACGTCGATAAACCATGTTTTGCATCTCCTTTATATTGTATTTTGTGTTTGATGTTTCCATTGTCGTAATATCCAATATCCTCGCTGGTGTTATTGCATCCTGAAAAGATAAAAATTAAGAGGATAAGAGATGCAAATTTTGTCATCGTGCTGCTTTTTTAATTAACATCTGTTTGTGATGAATGATTTTCAAAGTTACGAAATTTGCTATAAACTCTTTGTTTTAATTTTCATTATAGTGAACAGTATATATACGATAGTGCTTAAGGATAAACTGTTCATTGGACGGATTCCAAATATATATTTTAAGCTGTGCATGATCTTTAATAATATTGAGGTATTCCATTGCATGTATCCATCTTCCCTCTATTCCTTTATCAACAAAATATTTTGCAGGAGCACTGTTCCATATCCCTGTCTCTTTGTTTTTTTTGATGCTTGAAAACACCAACTGTGCTTCTTTAATACTGTCGGGGAAATAAATGTCAACAATGCAGTAAAGTATATCATATTCCGAAGGTTGCAGCCAATCAATATTAATACCGGCTAATTGAATAAACTCTCCTTTGTTATTCACTTTGAGTTCATCGGTATCATTCTGGCAAGAAACAAAAGTGTGTTCAGCAATTACAGTAGTATCAGGTAGGTTATTGCTGATATTTTTTTCAGACGGCAGTTTTGAGAAACGCCAGCAGCCTTCCAAAAAACCAAGGTTTTTAAAACCGGTCAAATAAGGATAGTGCGTTTGAATGACAGCAGGAATATGGGGAGGTGAAGGCCGGTTTTTTGAATATACTACCTGTTTGTTTTTGTTGTGTTTCAATTTATTTCGTAGCGCAGGAATTTGATCCAGCCGTGTAATACCGAGGTCTTCTATTGCTATGCCTTCGCAGTATTGGTCTGTGTAATAATTGAGATACCATGGATTATTGGTAACAGCATAAACTGGGGTAGTGCTGTTTTGCCATTGGCATATCGTTTTCCCGGCACTTTTAAAGTCGCTGAAATGTTTTGTGCCATAGTAGTTGCGTTCAACAATAGTGCTAAAGAGCATGATAAGCGAGAACCCTGTTAGCAACAACCACTCTTTTTTATGGATGCTGTCTTTGCTGTAAGAGAATAGCAGCAGTATTAAAAAAGGAAAAGAAAAGAGCAGCACAGAGTGTTGGAGTATGGGATTTACGTAAACAGAGTAGAAGTAGCCAATAATCATAGGTGTAAGGAACCAAATCAATAGGATCAGCGAGAATTTTCTTTTTTTCTTTCCGTTTTTAGTCAGAAAAGAGAAAATTGCCACTACGATGGAAGCTATGATAACCAACCATGAATTGTTAAAGAGGTATCCCAGATGTTGGATAGCGAATAAACGATCCGGTATGGCAAGCCAGGTACTGAGTCCTTTGTAGCTCAGCTGTGTTAAGGTTACCTGGATATGTGGAATGAACAGGATGGTGGCAATAATTGCGCTTAGCAGATACCAGGGAGCAGTGTTCCGGTTCATCAGAAACAGCCCTGTTAATCCTATTATCCCGGCCATCATAAAAGAGAAGTAGTGATTATAGATAGCGAGGGAGAAGGCAATACCCAGCAGCAGTGAAAATAGTATTTTAGCAGCCGTTTTTCTAGTGTTCATTCTAAAGAGTACGATGTCCCAGAGCAAAACAGTGAGCAAGACAAAACAGAGTCCACTTGCATAGGGCCTGGCCAGTTGGCTGTAAAGTAAGGGGAAATGAAGGAAACCGACAGTCGCTGCTGACAGCAGTCCCGATATCTTGCCAAACCATCTGCTGCCAATAATATATATGAGAAAAATACTCAGCAGACTGAAGAGGACAAATGGTAGTTTAACGGTAAATTCTGAAGTGCCAAATGCTTTTGTCCAGTAATAGATAAAAATTTGTATCCCTGCGGGATGATAATCGGGCTGGACACCTTTGACAATAAGCTCATCGAACGAATTGTAGTGAACACGGAACAGTGCACTTAACTCATCGTTTGAGAATGACAGTGATGAAAGGTTCAGCAACCTGAGTATCGTTGCAATCAGCAATATTAATAGCAAAAATACAAGTGCATACCGTTTTTTGGATTGCCCGCTATTTGTCATAATGTTGTTACTCTTCTTTACTACGACAATTTGCTGCTTCAAACAGCACGATACCGGCAGCTACAGATACGTTGAGCGAAGCTGT
Organism: Bacteroidales bacterium; assembly: GCA_032250595.1. Taxonomy (GTDB): domain Bacteria; phylum Bacteroidota; class Bacteroidia; order Bacteroidales; family SKPS01; genus SKPS01. The sequence continues at coordinate 3,091 of JAVVFR010000222.1, forward strand.
TTTGCCAAACAGTGGAATAGCAACTGTTTCATCGCACACATTAAGTGCTGCCCCGGATATTCCTTTCTCTTCAGAGCCTAATACTAAAGCTAACGGCCCTTTGTAAAGGACATCGCGATAGCTTTTTGATGCTTTCTCTGTTACGCCAATCACCTTCATGCCGTTGATCTTTAGCTCTTTTATGGTATCGGAAAGACGGTTTACACGGCACACCGGAATGTTCATCAGCGAGCCGGCAGAGCTCTTTACAGCCTCGGCATTGAGCATGGCACTGCCTTTCTCCGGTACAATAATGGCATTGCTGCCGGCACACTCTGCACTCCGAGCTATGGCTCCAATGTTCCTTACATCAGTAACCTGGTCTAATACTACAAAAAATGGCTCCTCCCCCGAATCGTATAGCATCGAAATGACTTCATCAACAGGCTGATAGGATACTTGTGAAATAAACGCTATCACTCCCTGATGGTTTTTTTGTGTTATCCTGTTTAACTTATTGAGTGGCACATACTGAAATGGGATATTTAATGCCCTTGTGAGACTGAACAACTGCCGGTAGTTCTCTCCTTTTATCCCATG
>JAVVFR010000223.1:0-3665 GCA_032250595.1 Bacteroidales bacterium
ATTGCACAACAGCAGAATACAGGGAATCTGACAACAAAAAATATATTGAAGTAATAAACCGTTGCCGCCGCGATTCAACAACCGGTAATCCTTCTATGATCAAAGGGAAAGCATTCCCGGTAAAGAACAGTGGTAACAGTAAACTCAAAGTACAGTTTTTCTGGCCCTTCAGAGCACCCTATTGGATAATAGATCTTGCAGATGATTACTCCTGGTCGGTCGTCTCCGGTCCATCAAAAAAATATCTTTGGATATTATCCAGAACGCCTGAGATGGATGAAAGCACGTACCAAAAGATCTTACGAAATCTTGAAGATAGAGGATTCGATACAGAAAAGTTACAGCTTTGCAAACAAAAGGATTGTGAATAATGATCCTTTTTTCTCTCTTTATTGTTATCATGTTGTAATCAACAACTTCTGATCAGGAAAAATTTTATCAACCTCTTGTTGTTAACTAAATTAATAATTTCTCTTACTATAAGGAGCGAAGAAACATTACATTTGGTACTGTTAACATAGTGTTGAATTACTAACAAAACAGCAAGCAGAAAAAAAGGAGCGTGCCAATGGCAAAATTAAAAACATCGAGATCGGGGAAAAAGATATTTGTTCTCGACACTTCTGTTATCATTTATAATCACAGTGCCATTCATAGTTTTGAAGATAATGATGTAGTGATACCTATTACAGTATTGGAGGAGTTGGATAATTTCAAAAAGGGTAATGACACAAAAAATTTCGAGGCTCGTGAGTTTATACGTATTATCGACAAACTGGCATCAAAATATCAAAGCTTACGTGATTGGATACCTTTAGAGCACAACAATACCGGGCTCTTCAAAGTAGAGATGAATGGATTTCATTTAGACAAGGAGAATGATGCCCAGGAGGTGTTTGGTGAGCGTAAAGCTGATCACCGTATTTTAAATGTAGCCATTACATTGCAGAAGGATTATCCTGACAGGAAGGTTATTTTAGTGACCAAAGACGTCAACTTACGTATCAAGGCTAAAGCGATGACAATCTCAGCCGAGGATTTTCAGACCGGCAAGATCAAAGATGTTGAATCACTATATCCTGGAAAGACGTTAATTGCTGATCTCGATAAATCAATTATCGACAAGATCTATCAGGATGGTGTTTGTACACCAGCTGACATAGGAATAGACACTCCGATTCCAAATCACTATTTCATACTGCGCAATCACAGTCAGTCGGCATTGGGGTTTTATAATCCCATAAATCAACTTATTGAGCGAGTAGAGAAACGAATGGTACAGCGCATCACACCACGCAATGCCGAGCAGGTATTTGCTTTACATGCCATTTTAAATCCCGATATTAAGCTGGTAACCCTTCAGGGAGTTGCCGGTACCGGGAAGACCTTATTAGCGCTGGCCGGAGCACTGGAGCAACGGCGCAACTATAAGCAGATATATCTTGCTCGTCCTATTGTGCCACTGAGTAATAAGGATATCGGTTTTTTACCCGGTGATGTGCACCAAAAGCTGGATCCTTACATGGAGCCACTCTATGACAACCTGAAGTTTATAAAAAATCAGTTCGACGAAAAAGATAAAGACCACTATCTGTATGATGAGCTGCTGGAAAAAGAGAAGCTTGTTATCTCACCGCTGGCTTATATACGCGGACGAAGCCTTTCAAATATATGTTTTATCGTTGATGAAGCTCAAAATTTAACCCCCCATGAAGTAAAGACTATCATCACCAGGGCAGGGGAGAACACCAAAATTATCTTTACCGGAGATATTTATCAAATAGATACACCCTACCTCGATTCACAATCAAACGGCTTATCATATCTTATCGACAAGATAAAACACCATGCTATATATGCCCATATCAAGTTAGAGAAAGGAGAAAGGTCGGAGCTGGCTAATCTGGCTAATGATCTGTTGTAGTATTATTTCTCGTTATACACTACTTTTAACACAATTTTCCCGACGACATTAAGTGTTGCCGGGTCAATATGTTCTATATTATCTTTCACAGTATGCCAATACTTAAAGAATCCTGTTGGTGTTTCGGGGTCTCTATGAATAATATTTATGGTAGGGATTTTAGCGATTTGATTTATATAGAGATGATCGTCGGTGATAGCACTGCTCTCTTCTTTAATAAAGTAGTTATTATAGCCAAGTTTATGTGCGGTGTTCCATACTTTTCTCATGATTTGTGGAGCGAAGTACATAGAGGTCCCTTCCATATAGAATGTAGCATCGGGAGCACCGACCATATCGAGTAAAATACCGAAGTTGGCGTGGTAGCCGGGTGAATGTGGTGATTTTGCCCAGTGTTGAGATCCCAAAGCCCAGTATTCTCCGTTATATTGAGTGCCCTGAGGCTCGCCGTAATCTTCCAGGTCGAAGAAGATAATATCTACTCCTATGTTGGGTTTGTGTTGGCTCATCTGTCGTGCAGTTTCCAGCAGCACACCCACACCACTGGCACCATCGTTGGCACCATCGATAGGTTTGCGATGGTTTGCAGGATCGGGGTCATGATCGGCATAAGGCCTGCTGTCCCAGTGTGCACAGAGTAATATTCGTTTCCTTGCTTCCGGATTAAACGACCCGATGATATTGTATCCGTTTAGTACTTTATTATTGTATGCCCGGGCCATTACCTCCTGCATTACAACTTCATCACAAAATGAGGACAGTTTTTCCTTCAGCCATAATGCACAAGCCTTATGCGCCTCAGTATTGGGCACACGGGGACCAAAGGCGACTTGTGTTTCAATATAAGCATAAGCCGAATCAGCATTAAAATCCGGGACAAACACTGCCGGTTTGTCGATACCAGTTTCCCTGTGATCTTTACGCTTTTCTTTATTGCCACATGCTATGCTGAAGAACAAGAACGACAAAAGTGTAAAACAAACTATATTTTTCATTAAATTATCTTCTTTATCGGGTTAACATACAAATAACAATTATTCCTGTATCATCCTGTCAGTTCCCAGTCCGTACCATCCTTTGTATCTTTCAGTACAATATTATGCTTTGCCAGTTCATCTCTTATTCTGTCGGCTATTGCAAAATCTTTGTCTCTACGGGCGTCATTGCGGATATCGATAAGCAGTGTCATCACCTCATCGAGGTATTGTTGCGACGAATCACTATCTGTTTCATCTAATCCAAACACATCGACGATAAAGAAATGGTATAGCGACTGTACTATTTCGATATCCTCTTCATTGATGGAGGCATTACCATCGGCTACGGCATTAATAAATCTAATTCCATCAAAGAGTTTAGCAATTGCAATAGGGCTATTAAAGTCATCGTTCATTGCCTGATAGCACTCTTCTTTAAGGGCCTTCACATCGATACTGCTTTTTTCATCACTAGCGGTGATGGTGTTGATAGTTTTAAGGCTGCCGGTAAGGCGTTTTAATCCCTTTTCAGCAGCTTGTAATGCATCGTTGGAGAAGTCGAGTGTACTACGATAGTGTGCCTGAAGGATAAAGAAACGGATGGTCATCGGGTGATAAGGCTGATTGAGGAGAGAATGATTTCCACTGAACAGTTCATCGAGGGTTATAAAATTATTCAGAGATTTCCCCATTTTCTGGCCATTAATAGTGATCATATTGTTGTGCATCCAATAATTAACGGGCTGATGACCGGTAGCAGCAGT
>JAVVFR010000224.1:0-3661 GCA_032250595.1 Bacteroidales bacterium
TCTACGAGCTTGATCTTGCCTGTGTAAAATGGATGTGAAGTATTGGAGATCTCCAGTTTCACCAATGGATACTCCTTGCCATCTTCCCATGTGATCTTGTCTTTGGTTTGTGCTGTAGAGCGTGTTATGAAAGAATAGTCATTCGACATGTCTTTAAAAACTACCATTTTGTAATTATCAGGATGAATATCTTTTTTCATTATTTAATGTTTTAAGTTCTGAATCGCTTTTATTTGTGGGTAACCGTGTGTTTAATACTAAATCCTCTGTAAAGAATCTTTCAGGATGCAAAAGTAAAAAATTATTTGTTTATAACAAAATGGTTTTTATAATTTTGAATCACGTAGATTTAGCCTCGGCAGGTTCCACAAAAACTAACCAGAAATAAAGATAGCCAAAACAATCATGATGAGTCTCGTTTCGTTTTAAATTCAATATGAAAAAATATACACAGAAAAGCGTATCTTTGGCGATTATCATATAACAATGAAGCATCGGCTTATCAAATCAGAATTTGGTCGTAATATTACTACGCTGGTCTCAGCCACTGCTATAGCACAAGTAATACCGGTTCTTTTGCAACTATATTTGCGCCGTGTTATTCCGGAAGAGATATATGGGGTGTTTGCCGTGTACCTCGTATTGACATCTATTCTCGTTGTTGTCTCTACCTTGCGATATGAGATGGCCATTGTGTTGCCATTGCGTGATAAAGATGCTGTGAATGTTGCTGCCCTCTCTTTACTCATTACAATTCTATTTAATGTACTGATTTTTTTCACTATAGTATTTTTTCGTAAGGGACTCACAGCCCTGATTGGATGGGACGAGCGATATGCCAATTGGTTGATTGCCGTCCCCATTGGAGCCCTGGTGTATAGCTCATACCAGGTTATCAACTACTGGTTGATAAGAAAAAAAGCATTTAGGGCTTCTGCTTCCAACAAAATCAGCCGAAGGGTATCAGAAGGTATCCTGCAAGGCGCCTCGGGATTAGCTGCATGGCCAACCGGATTACTTGTTGGGGAGCTCTTTGGAAGAATAGTGATGCTGTTATCCGGAATCCGTCAGTCGGTGCGAAAAGGGTTTACGCTAAAACATGTTCGCACATCACGTATTCAAGATGTAGCTAAACGATATCGTGAATTCCCCGGGTACCAGGCACTGCCGGCATTACTCAACACTGCCAGTCTGATGATCCCGGTGCTCATCGTCAACAGTTTCTATGGCGAACGTATCACCGCTCAGTTCGACCTGAGCAGACAGGTGCTTGTACTGCCTCTGGCATTGATATCAACAGCTATGTCTCAGGTGCTCTTTCAAAAGTTTTCGGAAAAGAAAAATAGAAAACTCCCTGTTATTAGTAACCTTACCAAAACAACCGGCTTCCTGTTGTTGCTTTCACTGCCGGTGATAGTTTTGTTGTTCTTTTTCGGAGAACCGCTCTTCGGATTTGTATTCGGAAAAACATATACCACCGCAGGCCTATATGCCAGCACACTGGTGTTTGCCTATATGATGCAGTTTGTCGTTTCGCCGGTGAGCGTGCTTATGATCGCTCTCGAAAAAATAAAAATTGCCGCCTTTTGGCAAGTTTGCTATTTTTGTGCTATCGTTAGCCTTTTCTTTTTTAAAACAATGCCTGTAGAACAGTTTATCATTTACTTTACTGGCGTAAATATGCTGGCATACACAATCTATTGGTTTTTGATATTTTTTGTCGCTAAAAACTATGAAAAGAGTATTGCATAAAATAAAACTATCGGCTACTAAACTATATCAATGGCTGGAATTCTCATCGGAAACCGATATAGCCCTCCTAACATTGATAATATCATTGTATGTTTTCCGTATGGCTATACCTTTCCTGAAATGGCTGCTTATCCCGGTGCTGGCGTTCGTTATACTATATGCCCTGATAAAGGTGATTGCTACCGGCCATAATACCCTGGTCACACTGTTACCTAACCTACGATGGTTTGTGCCGTTTGGCCTGGTGATATTATTCTTTATCATTGGTTTTTTACGCTCTTCTATCATCTCCCCGTTTATTATTACGGAAATGCTCAATATCGCTGTGATATTTATAATACTCCTTTTACTATTGCTGTTTGTTAAAGACATCAATGACTATGAGGTCTTTAAAAAGAAAATAGCAAGCAGTTTCCTTACTTTTGCAACAGTGATAAGTATTTTCGGCTTGATCAAGTTCTTCTACCTTATGAAAGGCATTACCTTCGATGTGCTTATGGTTAGCAACAAGTATCCCTGGGGATCATCGCTGATGCAGGATTATAATTTTTTTTCATTGGGTGTGCTTCTGGGAGTTGGTGTTATTGTGTTCTATTATTTCCGTCGAAGAAATCCTCTGCTGCATGTAATATTTTATCATGCCGCTTTTCTCATAATGTTCTATAATGTTGCCTGGTCGGGCTCACGGAGAGGCTTTCTGGCACTTATCTTTTTTATTATGGCTATGCTCCTTTTTAGAGTGGTAATGTTCTTTAAAAAAGAGCGTGTTAAGCATGCCAACCTCATTCATAACATTAATATTTTACTTCTCACTGCCGGATTCTCTATTGTATTGGCAACCTATTTTTTTAAATATTATCCACATGAGAAAAAAGACCGTATCATAGCCAGCCTCAAGCTGGATGAAAAAACCACAAAACTGGAAGTGACAAAAATCACTTACAGGCATCTGCATTCCCTTAATCTGGGTAAAGGTATCAATGTATGGTATGAGGAACTATGGGGATATAATTATTTTCATCCGGAAGAAAATAGGTTTATTCCAAAGGACAAAAAAGCATTTTCAAATGAAGTGGAAGATTTATTGCAAAATGAGAAATCGAAAATACATCATTCCAGAATCGATCGTTGGTATTTTGCTATTACACTATATATGAAGAACTACAATCCAACGGAAAAGATATTTGGTAAAGGGTTCGATTATCTTTATGAATTCAAAGAAAACTACAGTGAAACGGAAAATCTGGAAGAAATCTCCGATTATCCGCATAATAGTATATTGTCAGCATTCCTCTATTCAGGCCTTTTAGGAGGTATTGTTTACCTGCTGTTTTTAGCACAGGTTATTGTTGTGTATCTAAACCATAGAAAAGCACTACTTATGCTGCTTCCACTATTTTTATTTGTGCTCTTTTTTGCCCTTGTGAGTGGCAACAGTATTTTTAGTATCCCGGTTTTTGCTATTTTCTCTATATTGCCCATACATTATGCATATATCAATAAACATGCTGCCATCGAATGAATAACACAAAAAACATAAAGGTTTGTCATATTACTACTGTCCATCCCGCAAAAGATGTGAGAATACTTATAAAGGAGTGTGCTTCATTGTCAAAAGCCGGTTTTGATGTCACCCTAATCGTTGTTGGAGAAGAGTCAGAATTTATTTTCGATGGTGTTAAAGTTATAGGCCTGGATAAGAAGTATAGAACAAGGTTTTCCCGTTTGATAAATGCACCCGGTCTGGCCTACTGCGAAGCAATAAAAATAAAAGCAGAGATATACCACTTTCATGACCCTGAATTTTTACGATACGCTAAAAAACTGGCAAGGAAAAAGAAAATTGTTATTTACGATGTTCACGAAGACCTGCCAAGACAGATTCTGGCGAAATACTATATCCCAAAAC
>JAVVFR010000225.1:0-3653 GCA_032250595.1 Bacteroidales bacterium
TGTCTTCGATATCGCAGAAAATAAGGGAGTTTTCATTGTTATAATTGAAAGACTCCAACATTTTCTGCATTTTTATTTTATCCAGTTTGGTCATGTTAAGCGTATCGAGGTTTTCAAGATACTTCTGTTTCATTATATTCAAAGAGTCGGGGGTTTGGAACCTGTAGTTGTTGATATTGAAATTGTTATGTGCTACTAATGCTTCCAGGGCGTATTTTGTTACCTGTTGATAGAATGTTTTTTCAGGGTATTGTTTGCTCAGGAGCCAGCTTTTTCTAAGGGAGAGGCCGATAAGTTCTTCGGAAGGCATGTTGTTAAAGCAGTGATAAGTAGCTGATATCTCTCCTTCAAAATTAGTGGCACCTGGGAATCTTAATTCTCCTTTATAGGTATTACTGCGTATTTTCCCCAAAGCATAAAGCGAATAGGCAACAGCATCTTCTATCACCTGATGGGATGGATAGCTTGCATTAACGATTTGTGCGTTGTAGAGAGCTTGAATGTAATCACCGTTGATCACATGTTGTCGTATTGATTCGAGTCGACACAGATCACGGATATAGAAAAACTCCTCTTCGGAAACGAGGAACTTCTTCCTTTCGATATTGTCTTGGGCTGCTGTTAACAGCGCGTCTTCAAGGCTTGCTTTTCTGTTTTTAACATTGGGATGTGTGCTCTCCCGGTCATCGTAATCCTCCTCGGCTGTAATAGGAGTTATCTTCTTCGTTAGATATGCAGTGTCGATACTATAATATGTTGTTGCATAGTATTTGGGATCCCATTTTACTTCATCAAAGGGAAGGTATGAATAGAGCAGTACATCAAAAACCTGCAACACTTCATTAAGATCGTAGCCGGAGTTTCTGTAATAGTAAAGAAACCCGAGGTTGTCGGCTTCCATCTCCATCTCTTTTGAACGATGGTGATATTTAAAGATATCTTCGTTTTGGTTTTTATCGGAAGTGAGCCAACCTCTTGTGGTCTCTTTCTCTATGTGCATATTTAATGCATGATTGTTTACATAATGAATGATCTCGTGTGCAATGATATAGGCAAGCTGTGCTTCATTCTCCACCTGGGCCACCAGTCCCGCATTGATAAAAATAATACCGTAAGGGGTTGCAAAAGCATTGACATAAGGCGATTTGGTTGCGTAAATGGTAATCTTGTCTTTTAAGGAGGGATGCTCTTCTAATAAAGCATCTTTCACTTGATTGAGGTACACCGTAACCGGGTCGCCGAAAAGAATCATGCCACTATGCATAATACGACTGAAGAAAAAAGAAGACTCAAGAAAGAAGTTTTGTTTCTCGCTTCTTACTTTCCAACTGTCTTTTATATTCACAGCAGAAACGGTTCCTTGTTTAGCAATGTCTATTGTAGCTTGACGGAAAATTTCAGGAATGTTGCCTTCCGGTGAAAGTCCGGTAAAACTGTCGGAAACTACTTTCTGGCCAAAACTGTTGAAGAAAATACAAAAGCAGGAAAAAAAAAGAAAAACTCTACGCTTAATCATAACGATATATTATTTGCGAACGAAAATACATAATTAAAATATGTTTGAAAAAAAAATGCGAAAAATTTATGTCGTTATTGTTGAATATGATTTTTTGCCTGATAATGAAATTTTTTTGGCTATGTTTGTACAGAAAATCCCATCCCTGCCATGCGTGAAGGTATACATAAGTTTATTGATCATCTGTTGTATGGTTTTTTATGGTTGTTCTCATTACAACCTTTCTGGTTGTTGTATGCTAAGTCTGGACCACTTGCATTTTTGCTCCATCGTGTTTTTCGATACCGTCGTAAGGTAGTGGAGCGAAACGTAAGATCAGGTTTTCCGGAGAAGAGCAATAAAGAGATTTTGCGGCTTACACGTTTTTTCTATCGTTATTTGGCCGACACGGTAATGGAGAGTGTAAAATGTTTAACAATAAGTAAAAGGCCACTACTGAAAAGGATCACATGCCAAAACCCTGAAGTGATAGAAAAGTATGCTTCACAAAAACAAAGCGTGATCCTTGCTTCTGCTCACTATGGAAACTGGGAGTACCTTATATATGCCATGAACCTGCTGTTTTCTCCCTTGGCAATTGGTGTCGGAAAACCCCTTGCAAACCAGGTACTTAATGAGCTTACCAATGCAAAAAGAGCCAAATTTGGAATGAAAATAATAAACGCTCTTACCATTAAGGACTTTTTTGCCGAACACCGTGACGTAATTACTGCAACGCTTTTTTTGGCCGATCAATATCCGGGAAAACGGGGCTTCGAAACTCCCTTCCTTGGAAAACCTACTCTCTTTGCATACGGTATTGAGAAGTATGGAAAAACTTATAACTATCCGGTTATTTATGCTGATATCTATCGTGTGTCACGCGGAAGATATTCTATAAAACTTATTGAGATCAGCAATAATCCTGCAAATTCTGAATACGGAGAGATCATGAATAAATATGTTGCACTCTTTAAGGCAACCATTATCCGTAACCCTGAATATTGGCTGTGGTCGCATAAAAGATGGAAAAATATTCCCGGGTTCTATGCTGAATAGTTTCTTTGCCTGTTATTGCAAATATGTAGTTATTAGCAATAAAAAAAATATTGATTACGTTACAAGATCTGTGAAAAGATAATCACTTGCCTTTTAAACGTATATTAAAAATTATCGATATGAGAAAGTTTATTGTAATAGTAGTTGTTTTATCTTTTAGTGTTGTTGGCTTTGGACAATCAGATCATAACGACACGAAAAAGAAGATTCAGTATGGATTCAATATAGGAACAAATTATGCTTTGTTGAGGTCCGGAGAGGCCCTTCCGGAGAAGGCGGTGATTATTAATGGCATAGGCGCAAAAATGGGATTGTTTATGGATTACTCCTTTTCACAGCATTTTTTGTTTTCTCCCAAGATAGAGATTGGTCTCTACAACAGTGGTGTGGAGTTCACAAACAATGATAATACTGTGACCGATTACGCAGTTTTTCCTTTGGTTATGGAAACTATGGCACATATGATTTATAAGGTGCATGCTGCAGGAAATACTCCGTATCTTTTGATTGGGCCGGTGCTGAAGCTTCCTATGGATAATCAAGCTACCTCCACTACTGATTTTATAAACCGGCCTGATCTGGCAATGGATGTGGGTATAGGTCTGGAGATCAAGATGAAATATTTTACCCTGGCACCTGAGATTAGATATAGCAACGGGTTTTATAATGTAAATAACAACCCTCGCCTGCAGTCGCTTTACTTTCATAGCCTGGCAATAATGATGCAATTCAAAGGAAGTTGATCTAAATGATTAGGTGTTAATAAAATTGTGATCTGGGCATTCAGGAGTTTTTGGAAAAAAATATTAAGAATGGCATAGGCTGGATTAAACTAAAAAATTTAATCGTGTCTAATCATTATAATCAAACGAACATTTATACCATGAAAAAGTATTTACTCCTGTCACTATCTTTCATTTTTTCAATGTTGCTCTTCTCTCAACAAAATCCCCATTGGCTATATTTTTCAAATGGCAGACATGTTACTTGTATTGAGGAGGATGCTAATTCTATCTGGGTAGGCACTACAGCAGGTCTTGTGCAAATTGACAAACAAAGTATGCAGAAAACGCATTACAATAAAGTTACTTCTGACATC
>JAVVFR010000226.1:0-3615 GCA_032250595.1 Bacteroidales bacterium
CCTTGCTTTGCCTCCTTTTCTTTCTCTTCACTGCCTTTTTTCTGTTCCTGCTGATCACTTTCTTTTTGGTCAGGTTGCGTTTGTTGCTGCTGAAGTTGGTTCAGGAGTTTTAGAGCATATTGTAGGTTGTATTTTGTTTTTTCATTGTCAGGGTTAAGCGACAAACTCTTTATATAAGCGTTGATACCATTTTTTAAGTGTTCTTGTGCTTTTGATGTGTCATTCTCCAGGCCATTTTTTATTAGTGAATTACCGAGATTGTAAAACATGTTGGATGATGCAGAGGAGTCTTGTATTAAGGTGTTGGCATCTAAAAAATACGTTGCTGCCTCGTTATAACGATGTTGACGATAGAGCGCATTACCCAGGTTATACCTTGCTTTTCCATTGTTGGGGTCCTCCTCCAATGCCTTTCTGTAATAAAGCTCAGCATCTACATAATCTTCCTGATGAAATGCATGGTTGCCTTTTCGTATCAAGGCGGCAGCATTATTTTGTGCTGACACAGCGGCCATGTGGGCTGTAAAAAAAACAATCATTAATATAAACAGCTTGGTTCTCATCATTTTGTAATATTTTTATCTTTTTCTATACGAACTGATGCTACAATTTTATGTAATACCCGTTTTCTCACCGATAAAGGGATGATAAGATCGATCATCAAAAGCAGTAACGCGGGTAAGGTGAAATAGTGAAACAGATGTAAATATTCACTGTATTCAGTAATTTCAGCAGCATTGGTATTCATTTTATTGATCTCTTTAGCAATATTGCTTGCAGCTTGTCGCGGGATATTGGAGATATAGAATTTCCCTTTGGAAGCATTGGCAATATCTCGCAGCAAATTTTCATTGAGCCGGCTTACAACAACGTTTCCTTCTTTGTCTTTTTTGAATGTTTTTTGTCCTGATCCTGTGGTGACAGGAATAGGGGTACCTTTAGGGGTTCCAATACCAATAGAGTAGATGGTGATATTGTCATTTTTAGCATACTCTGCTTCAATGATTGCATCACCTTCATGATCTTCACCATCGGTGATGAGGACAATAACTTTACCTAGATCATTATGCAATGCATTATTTTCGGGAAATGATTTACGTGCTATTTTTATTGCAGCACTAATGTTAGTACCCTGACTCTGTATTTCATTGGTGGAGAGAGAGTTTAATTGCATTTGCATGATCTGTCTGTCGGGGGTGAGAGGCACTTTTACAAAAGCCTCTCCTGCAAAAATGATCAACCCCATTTTGTTGTTTTGAAGATTATTCATGATAGCGAGCACTGCCTGTCTGGCATGAAAAAGCCTGTTGGGCAAGAGGTCTTCTGCATTCATACTTGTTGAGAGGTCGATACAGAAAACCACATCGGCTCCTGCAGTTTTTTCAGTTTTTACTTTCGACCCGGTAATAGGCCTGGCGGCTGCAAAAATAATCAAGGTCGTGGCCAACAGTATAAATGATAGTTTATAAATAAGACGTCTGGTGCTTTTGTGAGGCGCTATCTGATGCATCAGATGATCAGAAGCAATACGTCTCATCCGTCTCTTGCGCCAAAGCAGGTAATAACCCATGGTCAATACCAACGGTATTAGCAGTAAAAGTAGAAATAATATGTCGGGTTTATTAAACTCTATCATACACTTTACGGGATTGTTTTTAAAATTAGTGTTCTAAAAAGAAATTCTGTTATCAGGAAGAACAAGGCAAGGTAAAGAAACAGATAATATAATGGTTTACTGCTTTGATAATGTATTACATTAAGTTTTGTTTTCTCCAGGTTATTGATCTCCTCATAAATCTCTTCCAGTTTAGTTTTGTTAGTAGCCCTGAAATAATTTCCTCCTGTCATTTCAGCGGCTTTTGTCAGTACCTCTTCATCGATTCTCACTTCCACATAATCGTAAATATATCTGCCATTGATTATTTGCACAGGAGCTCTTGCCATACCTCTTGAGCCCACACCGATAGTATATACCCTGATGCCAAGCATTTTGGCAATCTCTGCAGCCTGCACCGGATCAATATTTCCATCGTTGTTCTCCCCGTCGGTGAGAAGGATAATTACTTTGCTAACGCTCTCACTCTCTTTAAGCCTATTGATTCCTGTGGCAATACCGTCACCGATGGCAGTGCTGGTCCTTTCAATCATTCCAATCTTTATCTCTTTTAACAGGTTAAGCAGTGCAGCTTTGTCACCGGTCAGCGGGCAAAGGGTGTAGGTGTTACCGGCAAAGAGCACCAACCCTATACGGTCGTTCACGCGACTGTTGATAAAGTTCGCAGCGACATCCTTTGCCGCTTCAATGCGATTAGGTGAAAAGTCTTGCGCTAACATACTGGCGGAAATATCAGTGACGATAACAATATCAATACCCTCTACATTAATGTTTTCACTGCTCAGATGGCTTGCCGGCCGGGCAAGAGCAACAATTAAACTCAGTAATGCAACATGCCGTAAACTATACATCACCGGCAGCAGTGATGCCTTTCCTGATGCTTTGATACGACTAAAAACTGTTGTATTGGAGAAGCGTATGTGAGGAAAAAGCCGCATACTTCTGCCTAGTTGTATGATGATGAGCACAACCAAAGGAATAAGGAGTAACAACCACCGGGGCTGTTCAAAATGAGTTGGTGCGATATTTTGGAGAAATAGAATCATGCAATATCCTCCTTTACGGTTGTTTCATTGGTTTTTTCTGGTAAGGATGTTTCATTCACAATGCGGAAAGCAATTTTTATACTTCTGTTGCTCTGATCCTCCCCGGGGAAGGCTTTGGCAAACTTAACCAAATCGGCCAGATCAAGCATCTCCTTCAGTTCTTCGGTTAATGATGCTTCCCATTCAGGATTGTCTGTTAAAAAATACATGATCTCATCAGTTGTCATCTCAAGGGCGTTAAAGGCATAGCGCTCCTCGAAATAGGTCCTGATAATATCTGTTAGTTCGGTATGATACTCTTTTATCATACCTTTCTGAAGCAGCTTTGCTTTGCTTAATGACTCCAAACGCTCCAGAGCTTTTATATGTGGGGGTTTTTTTGCTACAACTTTGGTATAGGGCTTCTCTTTTCTGTGGATATATTTTTTATACCGGAACCATAACCATATAATAATACTTATCAGTATGATGAACAAAACCCAAGGAAGTATCTCTTTCCATGTGTAGAATGAGAGCATATTTGGATTGATATCAAGAATGTCTTTTTGCAGGTTAACCTTGGGGGCTAACACTTCCAGGGGTATGGCTTCAGTGTACAAAACAGCAGGTGTCGTATCATCACCGGAATGAAAGGAGAATGATATGGGTGGAATAATAAAAGAACCGGAGTCATATATACTGATAATATTATGTTGCCGGTATACTGTTTTGTTTTGTTCTTTTTTGATTGTGTCGATGCGTTCCCGTTTCAGAATCTTAATATTTTTGGTGATGGTGTCTGTGAACTCCGGCCAGTCAATATGTGTGCTTTTATCTGTTGTGGCATCCAAGGTTAAGATAATATAGTCTCCGATTTGAACCGAAAATGTATTAACGGAAGATTTTACCATACTGCTTTGGCTGTAAATCAATGCAGGTGAGCAGGTAAAAACCGCTGAGATGAGCAAACTTCTG
>JAVVFR010000227.1:0-3614 GCA_032250595.1 Bacteroidales bacterium
CAATAAATATACCGACTCTATGTTATTTAACAGATCCGCAAAATATATTTCAACCATCAAGCCTGTGATTTTATAAATACTTGTTCTTCTTCGCTGGCAAATATAATTATTTATTTTACTTATAAAAGAGAAGATTGTTTCATATTTGATAGGTTATAATTTTTAGCGAGATGGATAATGGGTCACATCTTTCTACCATAAAAATTTCTTTCCTACCATTTCATTTTTTATAGTTCATTCAATTTTCACTATTAATACAGGCCTTTAATGGAACAAGTCAAGTATGTTTTTCCCGATGGTTGTTGGCATAAGGCATACGTTTCTCTTTACATTTATAATAATATTGAGAAGAAAAATCGTTAAATAACGATTACAGGAAAAATGCTCAAGAGAATGATTTTTTGTATTTTTGTAACAACATTCCGGAAACTGCCGGCCGGGGTTAATGGCTTTCACGGCAATATTAAAAGAATATTTTGACGTAAAACAACACATGCTATGACAGACGAGGTATTACAATTCCAACGCGATGTATTATCGGGTATTCCCGAGGAGCTTCCTGTATTGAAGCCTTATGATCACACTGTAAACCATGCTCCTGTAAGGAAAGACATCCTCACTCCTGAGGAGAAACGTTTATCGATACGCAATGCTTTACGTTATTTCCCAAAGCGGCATCATGCTGTTTTAGCACCGGAATTTGCTGAAGAACTCAGGTTATATGGACGTATTTACATGTACAGATATCGTCCTGACTACAAGATCACATCCCGAAAGATAACTGACTTCCCTCACCAGTCAAAACATGCAGCAGCTATCATGCTAATGTTGAGCAACAACCTTGACAATGCGGTGGCACAACATCCTCATGAGCTTATCACCTATGGAGGTAATGGTGCTGTTTTCCAAAACTGGGCACAGTATCGTTTGACGATGCAGTACCTGGCAACAATGACCGATGACCAGACCCTTGTTCTTTATTCCGGTCATCCGATGGGGCTTTTCCCTTCACAAAAAGATGCTCCCAGGGTGGTGGTCACCAATGGCATGATGGTGCCCAATTACTCCAAACCCGATGACTGGGAGCGCTATAACGCTCTTGGAGTGACACAATACGGACAGATGACGGCAGGTTCGTTTATGTACATTGGCCCTCAGGGGATCGTACATGGCACCACCATCACCATCCTCAACGCCATACGTAAGATAAACGGCAACAACAAAAGTGGCACCAGGCTCTTTGTCACCAGCGGACTGGGTGGTATGAGCGGTGCACAACCCAAAGCAGGAAATATTGCAGGCGTTGTCAGCATCATTGCTGAGATAAATGAAAAAGCGGCCAATAAAAGAGCAGAACAAGGATGGGTCGACACAGTGGTTGAGGATGTTGACAAAGCTATTGACCTTGCACTGCAAAAACAACAAGAAGCCAAACCATACTCCATTGCCTTCCTGGGGAATATTGTCACTCTCTGGGAACGGCTGGTGGAGAGAGATATTAAGGTGGATATGGGTTCCGACCAGACTTCACTTCATAACCCTTTCAGCGGAGGATATTATCCCGCGGAACAGTCGTTTGAAGCATCCAACCGCATGATGGCTGAAGAGCCTGAGACCTTTAAAAAGAGGGTCTACGCCTCCCTCAAACGGCAGGTTAACGCTATTAATAAATTATCGGAAAGAGGCATGTATTTCTTCGACTATGGCAATGCTTTCCTCCTGGAATCCGGCAGGGCAGGTGCCGATATCTTTCATCAGGATGGTAGTTTCAGATATCCTTCTTATGTGCAGGATATCATGGGACCTATGTGCTTCGACTATGGCTTCGGGCCGTTCCGATGGGTGTGCACCTCCAACAATCCCGAAGACCTTGAGAAATCGGATAACATAGCTATCGCAGTGCTCGAGAAACTGGCTGAAGACGCCCCGAAGGAGATCACACAACAGATGGCAGATAACATCAAATGGATCAAGGAAGCCAAATCAAACAACCTGGTGGTTGGTTCACAGGCACGCATCCTTTATGCTGATGCTGAGGGGAGGATAAAAATAGCTGAAGCATTTAATGAAGCTGTGAAACGTGACGAGATCACTGCCCCGGTAGTCCTTGGCCGGGATCATCACGATGTGTCAGGGACAGACTCTCCTTTCCGGGAGACATCAAATATCTATGATGGCTCCGCATTCACTGCCGATATGGCGATACAAAATGTTATTGGCGATGCCTTCAGAGGCGCCACCTGGGTATCGATACACAACGGCGGAGGTGTGGGCTGGGGTGAAGTGATCAACGGAGGCTTCGGAATGATACTCGATGGCTCCGATGATGCGCAAAGAAGACTCAACAACATGCTCTTCTGGGATGTAAACAACGGTATCGCCCGGCGCAGCTGGGCTAGAAACAGCGGTGCCATTTTTGCTGCAAAGCGTGCTATGAAAAATTATCCGTTACTTAAGATAACCGTCCCCAATATCGTTGATGATTCTGTGATCGACAACATAAAGATATAACAGCTGTTCACTGTAAACCAAAATATAGTGGCATGGATATTGCACCGTAATGACTTAAAACATACTACTGATGAAAAGGGTGAAATTTTTTATAACGCTTATCTTAGCTGCTACCCTGATACCTGGGTGCCTTCCCGATACGTTCGACGACCCAAACAACGACCCAAGAGATAATTTTATCGGCGACTGGAGAGTCAATGAGAGAAGTCAACTCTATGGTGAAACAACCTATGATGTTGTTATCAACTACGACATCAACAATAGCGCCCAGGTTGAGATAGTTAATTTTTATGGCCTGGGTAACGATATCAGCGTTAAGGCATTACCAACACAAAGCACTATCACAATATTCTCACAGTATGTGTGTAACCATACTATCAAAGGGGAAGGGTTTTTGACAAAAAATAAAATCGACTGGACTTATACCGTCAACGACGGAGCCGATGTAGACTCTGTTGCAGCAACGTTCCTAAGGCTGTGAATCAGATGATGACTCAATTCTGCTGAGCTTGGCTATCACTTTGTCGTGCAGCGCATCCAACCGTTTTACATCAGTAGTATAGTAAGTCATATTCTCCATGAAAATCTCTTTATTAATACCATACTTCTTGTAAATGTATTGGTAATAATACTTTCCTACCTCCGGCCTTTTGCGATCCTGATACGATAGTTGCAACATCAAGCCCTCTACAAGGTATACATCGCACAATATCTCCACCATCAACGAATCAGGAATAAGCTCTTCAGGAATATCCGTGGCAGGCTTTTCACTGCTACACTGTATGAGAAATGCCATTGTAATAAGTAAAATATAAGATAGTGTTTTATGCATGATGCAATCGTTGTCTTATTGTTGTTCGCCACAAAGATAAGAAACACTATTGACCCAGTTGGATAAAATTTTGTATCCATCGGGTGTCAATACCGATTCCGGATGAAACTGCACTGCGGTAAGCGGAAGTTCTCTGTGTCGTATTGCCATAATATTATTGTATTCATCGTAGGCAGAAACAGAAAAGCAATCGGGTAAGTGTTCATGGTCGGCTACCCAGCTATGGTAATGACCGGTGGTAATAGAAGGTGGCAACTGATAAAATAGCGGG
>JAVVFR010000228.1:0-3612 GCA_032250595.1 Bacteroidales bacterium
TTACTAAGGATAACAACCAGATGACCTATATCGAAAAACTGATAAAATTTGGAGCTACCTTCCAAAATGAACGCGACAATATGCAGCAGTCGTTGTTTGGTGACACTGCAGAACTCTCTGTCTCCGACCCTGAATTGCCCTTCTGTGAGCCATGGAGCAGACATCAACAGCTAAAGCACGAAAAAGAGGTGATCGGTTTCTACATCTCCGGCCACCCATTGGAGCAATATAATGTTGAAATAGAAAGCTTTTGTAATATCTCGTTAGAGCGTTTGCACGAAGAGCTGCATATCCTGGAAGGGAGAGAGGTGAAATTCGCCGGCATTGTCACGGATGCTGCCCACCGGATGACAAAGAAAGGAAATCCTTTTGGTACATTTACCATCGAAGGATTTGATGGACAGATACAACTGGCAATATTTGCTGAGGATTATCTTAAGTTTAAACATTTTCTTACCCCTGATCAGTGTTTATTCATTCGAGGGAGAGCGCAAAAAAGGTATAAGTCAGAAAATAATGAGCTTGAGATTAAAGTGCTTGAGATAGTTTTGTTATCAAAAGTCCTGGATAAATATACTGAAAAAATAACGCTATGCATTCATCTTAAAGATATTGATGAAAAAGGTGAAAAGGCATGGTGGATTAAGAAAACTATTGCCGAATTTCCCGGCAAATGTACAGTGAAAATTAATATTGCCGGTGATGCACAAGCATTAACATTCCATGTTCCTAAAACCAAAGTGGAGCCGTCTTCGTTTATACCGCAACTCGTTAAAGCTGAATTTATTGATTTTCGTTTGAACTAACCTGCAAAAGGTGTTTATTTATAAAACAATAGCAAAGTGCAATACGCCGGGTGCCGGGCAACTAATTACCATGATTATTTGCCGGTTTATTGAATACCCAAACCGTTTTATCCAGTCTGTCGGCTACAGTTAATTTCAGTTCCACAGAGCCGTCTTTTTTTACCGTTACAGGAAACACCTTCACTCCCATACGGGAAGGGTTATAGGTGCAAAGAAACTTGTTGTTGCCCATCCATTCCAGCTTTCCGGTGATGCCGGGATGGTGTTCCATTGTCATGGAAAGAGAATTTCCACTTTGTGTTAATGTGATGGAACCGTATAGGTCGTTATGATAGGTCCCTGCATATATCCGGATTGCCTTTTCAGATATATTCTGCATAGCAACGGTATCGTTATAGGCTTTGATGAGATTGGTATTTTTTAGTTGACGGAATTGGTAATATCGCAGATAAATATCGCTGTAGTTACGGTATGGCAGATTGAGATATGCGTCGATGATTTCCCACTGCAGTGCTTCATAGAACCAGTTTTCATCGCTGTTCGTAAGCACTGCTATTCCAAGGTTTAGTTCCGGGATAAATGCCACGCCGGAAACAAATCCCCAGATACCCCCTGAATGAGAAATAACTTCCACATTTTCATAGTCTGCCATTCTAAACCCCAGACCATAGAGGCCGTAATGAGTAGTGTTGAAAGGATGTCCATTTCTTCCAATGATAGTATGCGGTTGCATTACCCTTTCAATGACCTTGGGTGCTACGATCTCTTTGCCGTTGAACTCCCCATCGTTAGTCCACATCAACAACCAGTTAGCAAGGTCGTTTGCTGAGGAACTCATCACGGCAGCCAATGCAGTGGCATCAGCATCAGGATAAGGGAAAGCCTTGAGTGTGTCGAAGTTGTATGTATGTCCAACAGCGACATTGTTGAGAGATTGCAATATTTTTGTGGTAGTTTGTGTACGTGTCATTTGTAAAGGGCTAAGGAAGTTGTTCTTTATATAGCGATCCCATGGTTCTCCTGCTATTGCGGTGATACATTCACTGGCCCAGATATATCCAAAGTTTGAATAACCGTAGCGGGTACGAAAATCATTTTGTGGTTCAATCTGTTTAAACTTTTTTAACAACACCGTTGATGTCAGCTCACTATAAAAACAGAGCAGGTCGTTCTGAAAAGTGTTATATCCCATGCGGTGTGTTAACAGGTCGTTGATGGTGGCCTCTGTAGTTAAGGTAGTGTTATGCATGGCAAAGGAGGGTAGCCAGGTGATTACTTTATCATCAAGCTTGCATTTCCCTTCATATTCGAGTTTTGCCAGGGCAGTGCCTGCAAAAGCTTTACTGTTAGAAGCTATCATAAACAGGGTGTTGGCATCGATGGCTTGTTCACCATTTTTTACAATATGTCCATAGCCTTTTGTCAGAACCACTTTACCGTCTTTCACAATACAGACTGCAGCACCCGGGATGTTCCAGGTGATTAATGCTTTTTGGATGTAATAATCAATACTGTCGGTAACGAATGTCCGTTCCTGAGCTGCAACGTTATAAGAAAAGCTGCATAGCAATGTGATAAAAAATATACCGGAGAATTTTTGAATTGTCATGATGTTTTGTTTGCTAAGATACATTTTTTTATATTTTTATCTTTTCTAAAAAATGAAGATATGTATCATTTTCCTGAATTGAAGTATCCGTTCGATGGGTCAAAAAAGCTTGCTGACTTTAGCACAAATTACACAGCTGGAATTACGGATAAGGCTTTAGCCAGAAGGGTATTGGGAAAAGAGCGTGAAAAGCTTTTCGACTTACAGCATACCCTTTTTTCCGATGGGCGTTACAGTCTGTTGGTTATTTTACAGGCAATGGATGGCGCCGGGAAAGACAGTACTATAAGGCATGTGATGTCGGGAATTAACCCTGTTGGGTGTTTGGTGAAGAGTTTTAAAGCACCCTCGGAGGAAGAGCTGCGTCATGATTTTTTATGGAGATGCAGCAAAGAACTTCCTGAAAAAGGGGATATTGGTGTGTTTAACCGCTCCTATTATGAAGATGTATTGATAGTAAGAGTGCATCCTGAAATGCTTCATAACTATCCATTTCCTCCCAGTACAGTTAAGAAGCCCGATAATGAATTCTGGAAGAAGCGGTTTAATAATATCGTGAATTTCGAGAAACATCTGCACCATGAAAATACACATGTGCTTAAGTTTTTCTTGCACATATCAAAGGAAGAGCAGAAGCACCGTTTTATAAAACGTATTGAAGACCCCCGGAAAAACTGGAAGTTTCAATATGCTGACCTCAGAGAAAGGGAGTACTGGGATGATTATATGCATGCTTACGATGAGATGTTGCGGTATACCTCTACGAAAATGGCACCATGGTATGTGATGCCGGCCGATAATAAATGGTTTATGCAGATGGCAGTATGTTGTATTATTAACAAGAAGCTTAAGTCAATGAAACTAAAAATACCTCTTGCATCTGAGCATCATAAAAAAGAACTGGAAAATGCCATGTTGATTTTGTCCGGCAAGGCTAAATACAGTGATTTTGAAAATAATTCATAAAAATTAGGGCATTAATATGCCGGACTGGCTGTACAAACAAAACCAACACACCGATAACCCGGATGCAACAGATTTTCACAGATCATTCTTCAACAAATCTTCACCCTTTTACCCTTTTACTCTTTTACCTTCTCAAGCACCAACCCCTTCCTCTTAAAGCTCTTTACGCGTATTTACCTTAGCGCACTTGCGAGGAATCAAAATGTTTCACGCAAAGGCCACAAAGGTTAT
>JAVVFR010000229.1:0-3611 GCA_032250595.1 Bacteroidales bacterium
GTAGCATTGAAATTGGCCCAATTTGAGTTTATATACCTTATTAAAGGATTTAAGCCTATTCTTCTGCTCGACGATATTTTCGATAAACTTGACAGAAGCCGGGTGGAGAAATTGATGGAGCTGGTAAGCCATGAGCGGTTTGGACAGATAATTATTACCGATACAAATATTGAGCGGGTAAATTTTATTTTTAAAGAGATTAATAAAGCGATACAGATTTTTTCCATCAACAAAGGCAAAATTGAATAACAGACAGTATGGCAAGAGGAAGTAATCAACAGACATTGGGTGAGGTAATCAGGGAGATGATAGCGCATTATCGACTTGGCGACAAACTTACGGAAGCCAATTTGCGCGATACGCTTGAAAAGTCACTTGGTAAAGATATTGCAAAACACGTTACTTCTATACGCTTTTACAAAGGAACAGTAACACTTGCCATTGCCAATGCTGCGTTGAAGCATGAGTTGTCGTTTTCTAAAGAGAAGATAAAGGAAGAACTTAATCAGGCATTAAAAAACAATTGTGTTGAAAAAATAATTATTGTTTAACTGTTGAAACAATAAAAAATAATCATAAAAAACAAAATATATGCGATCAAAGATATTAACGTTGATAACTGTTTTTCTGACATTTGTGCTGAACGGACAGGAGTTGCGTCAACTTTCTCAGTTTATTGAAAATACATCAGCCTCAGTGTTGCATTATGAGGCAGGGAGCCTGGATATTGCTGTTCCGATGAATACGTATAAACAATTGAACTATCGGTTTTTTTTCAGGAAAGACTCTTCAGACATTCAGGCCATCGGGCCTTATCGTATTACCGATTACGGAATTTTACTGGAGCAAGCCTGTCTGGATGCTGTTGAAGTAGAGATGTATGATACAGCCTTCTACTATGTGAATGAGTTGATAATGCAGCATCCGGAATACTCAAAAGCATATTTATATCGAGCCGATATTTTAAGAGCGAATAACCGTAATACGGAGGCAAAGCAGAGTGTGTTGAAAGCTGTCTCCGTCAATCCGATTGATTATGAAGCATACCATGGCTTATCGGTGATCTATAGTGAAGAGGGAAAGCTGGATTCTGCCATCAGGGCGGCATCGATAGCATTGGTATTGAATAGAAACAGTCCTGAAATAGAACAAACACTAGCAGGATTATATAGTAAAGCGGGTTTATCTTATACTCCCTGGGTGTTTACACCGCAAACAGCTGCCAAAAAAGAAGATGATACCGTATATGTGAACTATGCTGATGCCTGGATGGGCTGGGCGTTTTGTGATGCTTACTGGTCTTTTGACCCGGATCCGTTGGCAGGGCTTGAGGAAGGAAGGGATTACAACTATCTTTTCAGGACCAAAGAGTGCATCTTCTCTTTACTTGCTACCATACGTCTGAATAAAGAACAGCTCGCTCATGATATTCAACTGGCCGGAATATGGAAAGCGGCTGAGTTTGATAATATCAATAATTTTCTGGTGTTTGATATCATGTTGCCGGAGGATCCCGGTATCGCTTTTAAACTTAACACCGGGAGAATTGAATCGTTGGTGGAGTATATTAAAATTACCAGAACCAACCTGTTATCTTATTGACATCGAAAGCAACTTCTGCTCTTCGATATATCCTTCAAGATGATCACCAATCTCTAGTTTGCCAACGCCTTCAGGTGTTCCGGTGAAGATAAGGTCGCCAATCTTTAATGTCATAAATGTGGAGGCATAGGAAATGATTTGATCTACTGAGAAGATCATGTCGGCAGTATTGCCGGTTTGAACGCTCTTTCCATTACGTATTAAAGAAAAGGGTAAGGTATTAATGCTATTTTGAAATTGGTCTAAGGTGTAAAAGTTGCTTACCGGTGCCGAATAATCAAATCCTTTTGCAATTTCCCAGGGTGCTCCCTTCTCTTTGCACTGGCGTTGTAAGTCGCGGGCAGTAAGGTCAATGCCAAAAGCAATCTCATTGTAGTAACGATGTGCAAACTGCTCCGATATAGTTTTTCCAACACGATTGATTCTGACAACAATTTCAGCTTCATAATGCATCTCTTTGGAAAAGCTGGGAAGATAGAAAGGTCTGTTTCTGGTGAGTAAAGATGAGTCGGGTTTCATAAAAAATAGAGGTACATCTGGTGTAACACTGCCCATCTCTTTGATATGCTGCTTGTAGTTTTGGCCGATACAGATAATCTTCATGATAAAAAGAGTGATGGATTGTACATCATTTGGTGTTAAATCCTCTGAGTTTTATGGCAGTGATCACCTTTTTTGTGGAGTGGGGAAAGTCGGCTTTCATCATCCAGTCGAAGTATGCCGGTTGCTCATTAAAAACTTTCTCCACCGGTTGCCCTTTAAACTTACCAAATGCAAAGACTTCGACACCTTCATCATTGAAATGGATATGGCCTGCCAGGTCGGCAATATTTCTCACTGTGCTGAATTTTGCGAGTTTTTCTACATTGTTTATTACCGGTATCGATGTATTGCCTTCCTTGTCGGTAAATGGTGTGTCGTGATACCTGTCGAGTTGTGCCTTAAGGATCTCATAGGTAGCGATAGTGTCTGCTTCAGCACTGTGCGCGTTTGTGAGATCCTTGTTGCAATAAAACCTGTAGGCCGCAACAAGAGTGCGTTGCTCCATCTGATGAAAGATATTTTGAACATCAATGAAATGGCGGTTCTGTAAATCAAAATCTATCCCTACCCTGAAAAACTCTTCTGCTAACAGCGGGATATCAAATTTATTTGAGTTGTAACCTGCCAAATCGGCATGGCCAATAAAGGTAACAATCTCATGCCCAATCATTTTAAAAGTGGGTTTGTCTTTGACATCATCATCAGTAATACCATGAATTTTGGTTACTGCAGGCGGTATAGGCATTTCAGGATTAATCAAGTAGGTTTTTACCGTCTTGCTCCCATTGGGATCCACTCTTAACATGGCAATCTCAATGATTCTGTCTGTTCCAATCCTTATCCCTGTAGTCTCCAGATCGAAAAATACTATTGGTTTTGAGAGGTCTATATCCATTATCTCTTCATTATAATTATTAATTTAAACACTACAAAGATATTGTTTTTTATTTCGTAAAGACATAGTTCTCTATTATAGGTGAAGCGGTAATGAAAAAATTCACAATACTAACAGTGGCTATACTTTTCTGTCGATATTGAAATTTTCGAGATAATGCACCATAGTATTGAGAAACATCCCACCAAGGGCACCATCTACTATTCTGTGGTCGTATGTAAGGGCAAGGATCACTTTATGCCTGATGCCGATGGTGTCACCTTCCGGAGTTTCAATGACTGCCGGCACTTTTCGTATTGCTCCAATAGCAAGGATGGCTACGTTTGGCTGATTGATGACCGGTGTGCCGGTCAGAGTACCAAAGGTTCCGAGGTTGGTTACAGTAAATGTCGCTCCCTGAATATCATCAGGTGATAGTTTATTCTCTCTGGCTTTAGTGCCTAAGCTGTTGACAGCAGATGCCATACCTGCAAGGTTCATAGTATCAGCATTTTTTATCACCGGAACAATAAGATTTCCGTCAGGCAACACAGTGGCCATACCGATATGTATATCCTTACGATAAATTATA
>JAVVFR010000230.1:0-3606 GCA_032250595.1 Bacteroidales bacterium
TGCCAGATATTTTTTTGCTCTCCTGTAACGGTGCTTATGAAAGAGGATGCCATCGTTTATTTGAGTAGTGATGCTTTTTTCAGGACTGCAATAGGAGGGGTTAAATGCGCTGTTGTTACAAAAGGCACATCCCGAATTGCCTTTGTGCCCATCCCGATTTGGGCATGTGAAGCCGGCATCGATGGCAACTTTCTGAATGCACTCACCAAAATGTTCTTTGAAGAAATTGGCATAAGCATTAAACCTGCGGTTATGATTCCATGTTTTTTTCATAAAAAAAGCTGCCCAAAGTTAGGCAGCTTTTTTGAATTATGCATGATAATTTAGATTACTGAATGTCATCAGGTGTCTCTGTAGCTTCAATATCCAAAGTATCATCAGGAGTAATAGATATTGACTCATATTCAGGAGTTGTTGCTTCAGGAAGTTCAGTTACATCTTTAACCTCAAGAGATGCTTTATTGATAGCTTCTCCAAGCTCTTCCCATCCCTTACAATCTTTCAGATGAACAACTTCTTTACCTAAAGAGTCCAGTATTGGTCTGCGTTCTAATCGCAGGGCGATGAAATAAACATCCGTACCATAATTTTTTAAATTATTGTTATTGACAATCGCTAATTCTTTAAATTTTTCAACGATCATATCTATTTCATCAGCATCCAGCTCATTATCTTTCGCAGCTTCAACCTGAATGGTAGTGAGTTCTTTACTCAACTCAACCGATTTGTCAATTGCATTCACAATTTCTTCAGAGGCATCAGCAGGATCAACCTTTTCCCTTTCAGCACATGAAGTAAAGATTAAACCGAAAGCAATTGCACTTATAAATGATAGTATCTTTTTCATAGTTCACGTTTTAAATTACGTTTAACATTCTATTTTGTTGCTCTTTCTAGTCGTTTCATAATGGAGAAAACGAAGGCAGCAGATGCAATACAACAAACAACGAAAATTGTCCATAATTGCCACAATTCGATCTTTTCCCACAATGTACTACCGATTTCAAGCATTTTGTTACCAACAGCAGTGGCAAGCAGCCATCCACCTTGCATAAGGCCCTGGAATCGAGTAGGAGATACTTTAGAGACAAAGCTGATCCCCATCGGACTTAAGAAGAGTTCTGCTATAGTGAGTACCAGATAGGTATTTATGAGCCAATATACTGACACTCTGTCGGGAGAGGGTGTTCCTGCAAGTGTTGCAGGAGAATCAAGTCCGAAAGAACTAAAGATCATCACAACAAATCCCAATCCGGCCAGAATCATACCAATACCGATTTTTCTTGGTGTCGATGGTTCAATATTCCGTCGTCGTAACCATGCAAACAATGCGAGAATCACCGGTGTAAGGAACACTATAAAGATCGGATTAAAGGATTGGAAAATTTCCGGTTCAATATCATTTTGTGCATCAAATTTAGTATACAGGAAGTATCCTACTGCAGCACCGGCAATAACAAGGATGGCTCCCATAAACCTGTTTTTTCCTGAAGATTTTCTCTGAAGCAGATATACTAATCCAACGACAAAAGCGAAGATACATAGCAATGTTGGTAATGTGAAGAACATATTGGTTCCTGGCCCAACAGTGTTGGCTGTATAGTCACGTGCAAACATTGACATGGTAAGCCCATTCTGATGGAATGACATCCAGAAGAAAATCACGACCATAAAGACGAGCACCAGCGCATTAAGTCGTGGTCGCTCCTCTTTGGTTGAGCTCATGTATATCCATGAAACAAATGCGACAAACAATCCAACAGCACTACCAATCGACACATTGTTAAGAAGATGGAAAATAAAAGTAACAACAATAAAGAGGCCAATGGAAGTAAGAATTTTGATGCCTGTAGGGAACCCAATACGGTCTACGTTGCTTCGTCTTTCTTCTTTGGTTTTTTTAGGTTTCTTCTCAACATCTGGGAGACGTTGTTTAAAGAATGCAAAAACAACAAAACTAATAACCATAGAGAATGCAGCAATACCGAAAGCATAGTTATACCCGGTAGCAAAAGAGCTGAGATAGGACTGAACAAATTCGCTCAGGCTGGTTATCCCGGACTTGGCCATCATTGCAGAGGCATGTTCTGCAAATCCTGTAACAGCATCACTGCTTATTATCGCGTCTGCTCCAGTGTAATCGAGCGTATTAATAAATGGCAACTCTCCGGCATTGTATTTAGCAGAAAGGGCCTGAAGGTCAGCGCTATACACAAACCCTTGCCATTTAAGATATAAGTTCCTGATGCCATTGGCAGCAAATGGTGCAATAAGCGCCCCCATATTGATACCCATATAGAAGATGCTGAATGCTGAATCACGAAGTTTCTCATACTTCGGGTCATCATACATCTGCCCTACAATAGCTTGAAGATTTCCTTTGAAAAGCCCGTTACCAAAAGCAATTACAGCAAGTCCTGCAATAGTAATAGGTAAACCAAGGCCCGGCACAGTCATAATGACATAACCTCCCAACATGGTCAGAATGCCAAAAAAGATAGTCCCTTTGTAATTTCTTGTCCCATCGGCTATTAATCCACCAATAAGTGCTGCCGCATAAATGCCAAAATAGAACCAACTGTAATAGGTTCCTGCAACACTTGCCGACATTGTATACTTAGCCTGTAAATAAAATACCAAACATGCCATCATGGTGTAGAAACCAAAACGTTCTCCCATGTTAGCAAAGAAGGCTACGATTAATCCTCTCGGATGTCCTTTAAACATAGTCTCTGATTTAGGTTAATATTATTGTTTAATTACCATATTCAAAAAAAAACAAAAATAATTAAATTTCGCACGTTTGCAAATTTTTAATACCTTTCTTTACCTAATTCAGACTGTGTTTAAATTCAAGCAAATCAATAAAATAGAAAAGTTATTATTTTTTTTTAATATTTTGTAATCTCTTATAACCAAACTGTTTACTCTTTTGTAATTCTTTTCTTAGTGAGGAAAAACAGCAATCTCTTTCCGGTAGGTTTCTTTTTAAAATAATAGATTGCCTGAATCCGGAGGTCAAATTTATTGCTACAGCTTCCAATTTTTTGAAGTGTAGGGTCATACCGGTATGTTCCCTGATGAAGCATGCCCGCCTTTACCCATATACGTAAGTTCTTTCCTGTTTTTAACCGAGATACCAGATACAATCTGTAACCATTCCCGTGAAAGGCCGGTATGGAATAGCTGAATAACAGATCATGTTCATAAGCATAGATTCTGCTGTTATAATCGTCGGTATCGAAAAGTGCATATCGCACGATAGTATAAAAAGACTTGTCAGAGGTTGTATAGCGCATATCCATAAATACGAGGTGACCTGTATTCACAGAAGAGTGATTATATACTGACCACTCACTCCTTAACCGAAAAGTGATGCTTTCTGATACAGCATAATCAATATGCACCCGATAGCGCTGTTTTAATAATGCGGTTTTTGTTTTACCGATACCGGTATTCTCAGGATGGTTTTTTTCAGTTATTTCATAGAACAACAACCCTTTTATTTGCAATGGCCAAAATGTTGTTGATGCGGAGAGTTTATATTCAGCACCGTATTTTCCACCTCCGGCATCACTCGTAGAATACGGAATGTAATAGTGGTCT
>JAVVFR010000232.1:0-3598 GCA_032250595.1 Bacteroidales bacterium
CAACAATTGTGGTGGTTCTCCTTATGTTGTTGGTTATTTTGATCCTCCTGATCATCTTCATCCGAAGTCCAGGAATAGTTGTAAAGGCCATCGAGGAGTCTTTTTTCCTTCTCTTCGGGAGAGAGTTTTTCGTAGGCTGCTTTTTCAGTTTCATATTTTTTTCTTTCCTCTTCTTCTCTCTCGTGCTTTTCTTTAAGGTATTGGGCTTCAATTTTTTCACGAAGAAAGCCTTCAGCCACAGCAGGAAAGAGTTCCAGGAGCAACTCCTCTTTTTCGTCATTGGCTAGTTTCACTCCACCAAAATCATATAATACCGGATTTTCCTGACTAACATGTTCATCAGCATTGTAGGGTACGGGGTCTCTTACACCACAAATTTTTTCGCGGAAATCAGGGTCGATAGGGATGGGTGTTTTTCCGTAGAGACCCTTCACAAGATTAACAAACTGATTGTTTTTAGTAGTATATGGTGGGTCTCCTTTATTTTCATCCATAACATAGTTAACGGCCTGGATTCCAATAATCTGACTTGTTGGTGTAACCAATGGTGGACATCCTGCGGCTACCCGTACGATGGGGACCACCTCCAACACGCGGTTAAGCAGATTATCTAGCTTGGCCTGTTTTAGTTGTGCAAGCATATTGGTATACATCCCTCCCGGGATCTCGGCATTTTTTACCCGCTCATTGGGTTCAGGAAGCTCAAACCATGCTTCAATAGCCTGCGTAGCTTTCAGGAGCTTTTCTTCCTGGTCTTCTTTGGCGGCTTCAATAGCTTCATCGAAGAGCGCATCGATCGGGTCGGGCAACTTGTCTTTCGTAATATCGAACTGCCGGGGCATATTGTAATTGTCGAAGTCGCCAAGCTCTTTTCTTATATTGGCAAGAAGCTTATTTATCTCTGCCACAGCTTCGAGGTTAACTCCTGTATCGATACCTAGTTTGTTACAAAAGAGCTGAACTATTTCAAAAGAGGGTGCGGCAGGGCCTCCGCTGAAATTTAAGATAGCTGTATCCACAATATCCACATCATTGATAATTGCCATTAATGTTGAAGCCAGTCCGTATCCCGGAGTGCAGTGGGTATGAAAGTCAACAGGTACCTTAACTGCTTTCTTCAGCCGGCTTATAATCTTGCCCGATCTCTTTGGTGGTATCAGTCCTGCCATGTCTTTCACAGTGATCATATCAGCACCCAATTTCTCTAACTCAACAGCTTTCTCAATAAAATAGTTGGTGGTAAAAATCTTTTTCGGTAACCTTTTGCCTTGGAGAAAAGCCTTGACTTTCTCTTTGACCGGATATTTTGGATCTATGGTGTAACAGATACAACAATCGGCCAGTCCTTTATTCTCTTTTACCACTTTGATGGTATACTCCATATTATCCACATCATTGAGGGCATCGAAAATACGCATGATGTCAATACCGGTTGTGATGGCATTACGGTTAAACCCTTCAATAACATTGTCGGGGTATGGGTTGTAGCCAAACAGGTTTCTTCCTCTCGACAGGGCGGTGAGCTTCGATTGGTCACCGATAATATTTTTGATACTCGCAAGGCGCTCCCAGGGATTCTCTTTTAGAAACCGCATTATAGCATCAGGTACTGCGCCTCCCCATACCTCCATAGCATAAAACCCGGCATCGCTAAACAAAGGCAATAACATATCCACATGGCACTGAGGCATGCGTGTTGCAAAAAGCGATTGTTGTCCGTCTCTTAATGTTAAGTCTCTAATTTTTAATGTTTTATTCATGATGTGTTAGGTTTTTACGAAAGAATTTCGCACGATAAATGTACTATTTTTTATGAATTACTCATAAGCAATACTATTTTTTTTTACAATAGCGTAATTATTTAACTTAATAATGCATTTAAAATATTACATTTTAATGTTTTTAAAATATCTGTTGATCAGGCAACTACTGCCGGATGACATTATTTTTCTTGCCAATAAACCGTATGACAAGCCAAAGAACAATCAGGGAGATGCAGAAGGATAGCCATGCCGGCACTCCGTATGCTGTGGGTATTGTACCTAGTAGGAGTGAAGAGAAACCCACTGTTAAAGCGTAAGGCAGTTGTGTGCGAACATGTTCGATATGATTACACGAGGTAGCCAGTGAGCTGAGGATGGTTGTGTCTGATATTGGGGAGCAATGGTCTCCAAACACAGATCCTGCCAGGATGGAAGCAACAACGTTATAAAAGATAATAAGTGAATGGTTATGGTCGAGGCTAAACTCCACACACACCGACCATGTTGTTGGAAGGAGCAGTGGGTAGAGTATCGCCATGGTACCCCATGATGAGCCGGTGCTGAAAGCCACGAGCGATGCCAGTATGAAGGTGATAGCAGGAATCAGGTAGGGGCTAAGCTTCATGTCAAGCATGAGGTTTGACAAAAAGGTAGCGGTTTGCATATTCTCTGTGAGCTTAGCCAGCGACCATGCGAGCACAAGTATAATGATAGCAGAGAGCATGGTTTTAAATCCGTTCACCATTGCGTCCATCGACTCTTTCAACGACAGCAGTCGCTGCGACAGTGAGAGGATAACGGCCACAAAAACACCTCCAAAAGAGGCCCAGAGGAGTGCCTGAAAAGTATTGGCAGCACCGATAACCTTCGACAGGTTGGTGGCAAAGCCTGCGGCAGATACCCACTCTTGTTCTTGCAAACCGGTATATATCAGCCCGGCAATAGCACCAAAGATAACAGTTAATACCGGTATTACAGCGTTCCTGCCTCGGGCAGGTATCTCCTCAGAGACGTGCAGCTCTTCTAAACCCACACTCTCCGTAATCTTCGGCTCACCAGGAGTCGTGTTGTCCTGCCACGACAACCGCTCAGCCTTTAACATGGGGCCATAGTCGCGCTGACTGATGATGATAAATAAAACAAAACCCAGGGTGAGTATCGGGTAAAAACTGTATGCCAAAGAGTTCATAAATATCGTATAGGCACTCTGTGTGATAGCACCGGAATAGGTAGCGTTGATTGTTTGTACTCCGTTTTGAATATAACTGAGCTCAGCACCAATCCATGTGGTGATAAAAGCAATAGCAGAGATTGGCGCTGCTGTGGAGTCGACCACATAACTTAATTTCTCCCGTGATACCTTTAACTTATCGGTAACCGGACGCATTGTATTGCCCACTACAAGGGTGTTGGCATAATCATCGAAAAATACGGCGATACCTAATACCCATGTCACCAGTAATCCGGATCTTTTATTGGCAGCATACCGCGATAATCTCTTTACCACTCCTTTCATCCCGGCGTTGCGGGTTATGATGTTGACCATTCCGCCGATAAGCAGTGAGAAGACTATAATGGAGGCGTGGCCGGTGTTGGAAAGGGTTTCAACAACGTAGGTGTCTATGATACGTAATAACCCTATAAAAACCGATGCAATAGCGCCATTACCCCCAAAAAAAGCAATAATTGAGGTGCCGGAGAGCAATCCTACGAGCAAAGCAGTATATACCTCACGAAAAAAGAGTGCGAAAACAATGGCCAGAAGGGGTGGTATGATCGACAACCAGAGAGGGATAGGCCTTCCGGCAGCGGCAAATGTGCTGTTTTCTATCACC
>JAVVFR010000231.1:0-3598 GCA_032250595.1 Bacteroidales bacterium
GGAGCAGGGAATATCTTAGGAGCCGAACAGAGTGGCTTTATTTCAGAAATTGGTTACGAAATGTACCATAGAATTCTGAAAGAAGCTGTTGATGAACTCAAAAAAGAGGAGTTCTCAGATGTATTCAAAGATACAAAAATCGAAAAACAACAGATAACCCGTGAATGCCAGATAGAAACAGACCTTGAGTTGTTACTGCCACAAAGTTATGTTGAATCTACTACCGAAAGGCTTAACCTTTACAGGGAACTGGATGCCATTGACACAGAAGTGCAACTAACAAAGTTTATCGAAAAAATTATCGATCGTTTTGGTGCATTGCCTCAACAAACCATTGACCTTATCGATGCTATTCGATTACGTTGGTTGGCCGGTGCGCTTGGCTTTGAAAAAGTAGTGCTGCGTAACAACCGCCTTAGTTGTTATTTTCCTGAAAACCAAAATGATATCTATTTCCAATCTGATGCCTTTATCCGGGTTATTGATTTTGTTAAACAACATCCAAAAACTTGTTTGCTGAAAGAGAAAAATAACATGCTGCGTCTGATATTCCCATCCGTAAAGCAAATATCTGATGCTATCAGTTCTCTTACGAATATTTAATCATCGGAATAAAACAAATTAACATTTTCTTTACCAAAAAAATAGACATTGTTTGATGAATTTTTTTATTTTTGTGAGCAGAATAGTGATGATCCCATACGCTTCATACCTACGTTAACTGTCTGTAAACACAATAATTGCTGCATAAATATTATTAATTATTAATACATAAAACTCATCCAATGAAAAAAATTCTGTTTTTGTTTTCAGTATTGATGGCCACTGTTATTATAGCAAACGGGCAGTGTAATGAGATCTTCTTCTCTGAATATATTGAAGGAAGCCACAACAACAAAGCATTAGAGCTGTATAATCCGACAGCAAATCCGATCAATCTGGCAGGATATCAATTGGTCAGATATTCAAATGGCGGAACAACTCCTTATGCCGTTGCGATTTCAGGCATTATTCAGCCTTATAGCACTTTTGTAACTGTTTTGGATAAAACCGACACCAACGCAACCGGACAAGATACTTCAGTTTTTGCTGAGTTGCTTGCTTTGGCCGACACTCTGTTATGTCCGGTTTACAATGTCAACCGTATGCACTATTTCAATGGCGACGATGCTGTAACCATCGAGCCGCTGGGAGGTGGCAGCTATATCGATATTATCGGAAAAATTGGTGAGGATCCCGGTTTTGGATGGACCAACGACACTTCTGCCGGGTTTACTGATGCCAACGGAGGCAGATGGTGGACTAGAAACCATACCATGATCCGCAAACATACTGTTGAAGGAGGTGTTACACAAAACCCAAGCTATTTTGTTGCTGCCGCTGAATGGGATACCTTGCCCATTAATACTTTTGATCACTTAGGATGGCATATCTGCGACTGTGATACTACTTCATCTATTGTAAAAATTAAACCCAATGATGCCTTTTTCTATCCAAATCCTGTTACCGGGAAAGAACTTAATGTAAAAGGAACAACGAACATTACCAAAGTGGAGATCATAACCCTGTCAGGTAAAGTAATGCAAACAGAAATTAATACAAGAGTATGGGGAGAGATAAAAATACAACTTGCACCCCAGATAACACCCGGTTTGTACTTAACCAGAGTATTTTTCGACGATGGCAGTGCTGTTACTAAAAAATGTATCATTCGATAACCTCCGGGTTACAGACAGATTTTATATAGTTTTGGCAGTTAAGCAACAGCCATGATATTTGTTAGTTTGCCAACAACCATAACCATGAAAAAAATATTATCATATATCTGCATTTTTCTGTTTTCTTTTCTGCTGTCAACTACCACAAACGGACAAGAATACCGGGTCACAGGAACAGTAATAAACAGTACATCTGAAGAACCACTTCCCGGGGCAACTGTATTATACGGAACAGGGCTTGGGACAACAACAGACAACAAGGGATATTACAGTATTATTTTAAAGCCAGGGAAATATAAGCTGACAGCATCTTTTGTTGGATATGAGGAGGAACAACGCAGTATTACAATTTCAGACAAAAATATTACCGTAAATTTTTCATTGACGGGACGAACGCTGAGCAAGCTCAATGTGGTAGCAGATGTTGCTGTAAGAAGAGAGACCCCTGTAGCCTTTAGCACGATACCACCGGAGAGGATCAGTGAACAGCTTGCTTCACAGGATATCCCGATGATCCTGAACAGCACGCCCGGTGTCTATGCTACCCAACAAGGGGGCGGTGATGGTGACGCCCGGATAAATATCCGTGGTTTTAATCAACGTAATATTGCTGTGCTCATTGATGGCATACCTGTAAATGATATGGAGAATGGATGGGTATATTGGTCAAACTGGTTTGGATTGGATATGGTAACCCGATCTATCCAGGTACAGCGCGGTTTAGGTGCTTCAAAGCTGGCAATACCTTCCATAGGTGGCACTATGAATATCATTAGCAAAGGTATAGAATCGAAACCTTCTACTTCCATTAAATATGAGAATGGTTCCGACGGATTTATGCGCACTTCTATCGGTTATAACTCCGGCAAGTTAAATAACGGATGGGGTATTACTGCTGCAGGTTCTTATAAAAGAGGCAATGGTTATGCTGATATGACCTGGACAAATGGTTGGTTCTATTTTTTAAGGATCGATAAAGAGCTGGGGAATCATCTTATTAGTTTTACCGGCATGGGGGCACCGCAGCAACATGGCCAACGCTCCTACCAAAGCGCTATTGCACAATACAGTGCCGAATATGCTGAAAAAGCAGGAATATCTCCTGATGAATATATTCCAGGCATGCCTGTTAATATGGGATACCGTTACAACCCAAACTGGGGATACCTTAAACGAGACGGTTCATGGGAAAAATTGAATGAAAAGCTCAACTACTATCACAAACCGCAGTTTTCATTACGTGATTACTGGAGTGCAGGCGATAACCTTCTTATAAGCAATATTGCCTATCTCTCCGTAGGAAATGGTGGAGGCACCGGCATGAGAGTCACTCCCAACCTTATTACAGAAGGTGTTGATGAAGGACAGATAGATTTTCAAGCAATCTATGATAATAATATCGCCAATCTTAATACCTCTAACGACGGCAAAGGAGGATACATCTACAGTTCCAGAAATAATCATTTCTGGTACGGATTGATCTCATCGATAAACTATGATCCAAAAAATAACTGGAAATTTTCCGCTGGCATTGATTTAAGAAACTATAAAGGTGAACACTACAGAGAGGTATACGACTTACTGGGTATGGGATTTATGAACGACTTACAGAGCGAAGGCAAGTTGAACAACCACACCGATTCAAGCATTATCAGAAAGAAAGGAGATAAAATCTACTATCATAACGATGGACTGGTAAGATGGGGGGGGCTTTTTGGACTTATTCAGTATGAAACCGGAAACTGGAACTTCTTTCTAAATATCTCCGGTTCTTATACCGGTTACAACAGGATAGATTATTTTCTGAAACGTGATATTATTGTCGGAGATGAGATCTTTCATCAGGCTGTCGGATATACTCCCTCCTTTCAACTACCTCA
>JAVVFR010000233.1:0-3596 GCA_032250595.1 Bacteroidales bacterium
CCGGCGGCCTTGCTTATCTCAGAGATTGTCGCGTCCGCGAAGCCCTTTTCCGCAAATATCTTCAGGGCCGATTCGATGATCCTATTCTTCCTGGCTGTTTTCGGATTTATCTTTGGCATGCATTCACCTCAACGGGTTGTACGCACCAGGGAACCGGACTGGGGCTCTGAAAAGGACAGGAAAAATGAAGCGGTTCACTGAAGGAAAGCCTGGTTGCATAAAAGATGTTTTCCATATGATGGCAACACTATAGTGAGACAATGTTTATGTCAAGTTAAAATTGACATCGACTAGTTAATAACGTATGCTTATCAAAGCGACAATATAATAACCAGGTGATAAACAGATAAAGAGTACTCAAGTTTCGCACATAATATCAGGCCAAGTCAATGTATGGATTTTCAAGGATATCGATAAGATAGAAGAAGGTATCAAGGTCGGAATCTGTTGAAAATAGTTGACTTGACAACATAACGATTTTTCTCAAGCGATCACAGAATGTTTTGATGAAGGCGAGTTGGAGGTGTTCATAGGCGAGGTCCTGAAAGAGCGGACCGAGAGGGCCTCGTAATTGTCTTTTTGCAAGGATATAGACCAGGAGCAGGTAACGGATCATGACGATGGAAGTCCATGCGATGAGCGCATCGAAGGTCTCACTCTGGTTCTTCCCCAATCCGAGGAGTTGCTTGCAGTCACGGAAATACACTTCAATGGCCCATCTGCGGGAATAGTAATTGAGGATATCAGCAATATCCATATCGGTTTCAGTGCAGAGGAAGGCATGCCATTGCTTTTTACTCCACCGTATAAAAATGACAGAGACATCTCCTGACCGCGGCAATGTCACCTCAAGTTTTGCAGCCCTGATCTGCCACGATCTGACATGATGAAGCTCGTGCCTGGCAACACTGTGCCACAACTGAGAGATAGTAAGCTGCCGGTCCTGGTAGTGATATCTCATTCGAGATCTTTTCAACCGGCAGATAACGCCATAACCGGTATCAACGATTTGAGAAATAATTTTATCATGAGCAAACCAGCTGTCAAACAGGACGAACCGGGCATTGATCCCGGTCTGCCAGCATCTGCGGATCATGCTCACGAGCATGTCGGTCTTCTTCTCGAATGCCTCTGTCCGTCTTCTCCATCCAGTGCTTCGTCGGTCTATGACCTTCAGGTTCTCGTTCGGTCGGTTTTTCGATGTATGGAAGCTCACATCAACAGGATAGAAATCCGATCCGTTGTGATATCCCAATTGCAGCATCTGGTAACCAAGCTGGGAACGTTTACTTGTATGATCAAAATGATAGCTCACCAATTCCATAGTGTTGCCTGTCTTGTGTATCAGGGTATCATCAGCAATGAGTACCTTGTCCATATAGGACGTGTTGTCCAATCTGGCCACAAGGCGCCCCACAAGCAAGGCGATCAAATTGCGCCAATTGAAGAAGTGGCAGTTGAGAAAACGATAGTAAGTGTCCTTCCGGGCTTGAAGCAAACCAGAAAAGTACTTTCCAGACCATAGAGCTGTAAGGGATTCTTTAATCATGGGCAGCAAAATAAGCACAAACAGCAATAGTGCCGGAGTAAACCCTTTATTCTTGCATATTCCTGCTCGATGAAGCAGCGTCTTTATCCCCAGATCATGAAAGCAGGTATCAATCTCAGACTCCAGGCACAGTCGCCTTTGTTGAATTTCCTTTTGAATTGAGAGTGAATATACGGTATCCTTCTTCATGGCAGCTCCTTTCTTTAGTCTTCTTGAGTACTTAGCCAAGTCAAGATTACTAAATCCGGAGCTGCTTTTCCAGAATAAAATGACTGTTTTCAATGCCTTGTGCTGGATTTATTGATCAATCCTATGTGCGAAACTTCAGTTATCTAATAACTCAAGTTTCGCACCCCTAATTGAAGCGGAGATGGGGTAAAAAGCCAATAAAACAGCAAGTAAAAAGATGAAAGGGACTCGCTTTTGTGGTATATAAGTTGTTGATAAGACAAACAAAACACCGCAAAGGAGTCCCTGATTATGTATACCACACCGGACAGAGCGTTCAAAGGAGAAATCGAGAAATATCTGGATAAAGAGGGGCGGATATTTGAGACCAAGATTGACGAGGTGTTTACTCGGCTTGGATTCAGGACGCAGATGAACAAGGCTAATATTATCAAGAAGGATGGGTATCACGCAGCTCAGATCCTGTTCGTGCTGGTACTTCTGCCTTTGCTGAAGATACGCACTGTTCGAAGCTTCTGCCGGAATCACCTTGAGCAGTATACGAGTAGCAGGAAGGACACCTTTTACCGGTTCAAGGCCAAGGGATATCGCTGGCGATCGTTTTTGTATTATATCATGAAGGAGATCTGGAAGGTTTTGAAACTCGATGAGACGTCTATAGAGAAGAGATGTTTCATTATCGACGACAGTATACTCCCCAAAAGGGGCAGAGATATTGAGAATGTTTCTTTCGTGCATGATCATACCGTGAACCGGTCGGTGCTTGGTTATACGGTTGTCGTGCTTGGCCTCTTTACCGGCAAGGGGATGTATGCTTTGGACTTCTCCTATAAATATGGGAAGAAACGTCATCCAAAGAGTCCTGAGGAACGTATCGGCGATCCCCGGAGTATCAGCGGGCAGATGAGCAGGGAAGCCTCGATGTATACCAAGCTTGATCTTGCCCTTATGATGTTGAAGAGAGCGGTTTCCCAAGGGATTACTGCAGGATATGTGCTTTTTGATAGCTGGTATTCCTGGCCGGGATTCATCAGCGCCATCAGGGAAATCAGCAAGGATCTTCATGTAATCTGCCGGCTCAAGGATACGAAGGTACGATATGGATACCGTGGCAGACAGTACAGACTTTCCGCATTGTACCAGAAGGTAAAGCCTTTGTTCAGGAAGGATATCAGGACAGAGCTTCGGATTGCACGGGCAACCGTTATGCTGCCTGGATCGGGACAAGAAGCGGTCATAATCTTTTCCAAAGACTATCATGAGCCACAAGACAATGATATCAAGGGGACTCGCAAGGAGAAAAATCCCAAGTGGGTGGCATTCCTCTCTACAGATACTCATCTTCATGCATCCACCATCATCCGGAAGTATACCAAACGCTGGGCTATTGAGGTATGCTTCAAGGAGAGCAAGCAGCTCCTCGAACTCGGAAAGGACCAGAGCAATTCATTCAATGCCCAGGTATGCGCCACCTCATTGAGCTTCCTGCGGTATAACCTGCTCGGCTTCCTCAACGAAATCGAAAAATACCCAACTATGGGTGGCCTCTTTGAACATCTTGCGGAACTCTCAGCCATGGTTACGTATGCCCATCGGTTATGGGAGTTCTTCAAAGGGCTCTTCAAACACTCCCTCCAATGCATCTTCGAGTTTTTAAAAATAGAAAATGATTTATCGCCCTTCATTGACTCAATCGATCAGGCGCTATGCGCTCATCTGAAAATTAAGGGGTGCGA
The DNA here is from genome assembly GCA_032250595.1 of Bacteroidales bacterium. Classification (GTDB taxonomy): domain Bacteria; phylum Bacteroidota; class Bacteroidia; order Bacteroidales; family SKPS01; genus SKPS01. The sequence continues at coordinate 3,475 of JAVVFR010000233.1, forward strand.
AACTTGAGTTTATAATAATGCTGTTCAAAAGGGCGGCATGATAAGTGCCACCAGACTCATACTGGCCGGTATACATCAGCCAGGGCTTGTTCCGAATCTTCAGTTTTTATTTCGTGTTGCAC
>JAVVFR010000234.1:0-3587 GCA_032250595.1 Bacteroidales bacterium
CTGCTACCATGCTTGCACTTAAAAAACTAGATAAAAAAATACCTCAGGATATTGCACTTGTAACCTTTGACAATATAGAGATCTTTGAGATGACAGACCCTCCAATTACTGCAGTTGCACAACCCCAGGAAGAGATTGCAAAAAAAGCCGTTGAGTTATTAATGCAATGCATCAAAGATGAGGAGTTATTAAAGAGACCGCAAATATATACCCTAAAGACTAAAATAATTCACCGAAAATCTGTCTAATAACTTCTTCCATAATAATGTAACATCAACAAAATTTACTAAATCGTTTCACCTAATAAATATACTTTCCTACATTTGTAGATGCTGTTGTATGATAAGTAACTTATTCATAACACCTATGAAAAATGTCATCCTATTCTCATTTTTGTTCACCATTCTGTTTATTAACTGTGACCAGTCCAAACAATGTTACACTGATTATGTTGACCCATTCATAGGAACGGGAGGGCATGGCCATACTTTTCCCGGAGCAACAATCCCTTTCGGGATGGTTCAGTTAAGCCCCGATACGAGAAAAACCGGTTGGGATGGTTGTGCCGGCTATCATTATACAGACACTTCTGTTTTCGGATTCTCACATACGCATTTAAGCGGAACCGGTGTTAGCGACTATGCTGATATATTACTCATGCCAACTACAGGGGAATACCAGAAAATATTTACCCAAACACCAACATTAGACTACTCCTCCGGATTTTGTAAATCAACCGAAAAAGCACGACCGGGATATTACAGCGTTTATCTTAACAAATCAAAATGCAAAGTTGAGTTATCAGCAACCTGCCGTGCCGGAATGCATCGCTATACGTTTGTTGACACACAACAATTCGGTCTTATTGTCGACCTTCATTATCGCGATGAAGTATTGGCTTCTTCATTGATAAGAATCAACGACTCTACCTTTATCGGCCATCGCCACTCGAAGCAATGGGCTGAAAACCAACATCTCTATTTTGCCATCAGAACAAACCAACCGGTAAAAGAAGTTATTGTTGAAGGAGATATCCTGAAAAGCAATGATACCCTGCACCATGGATCAGAAGGGGTAAAAACTTGGTTTAAGTTCAACAATAATCCAAAAAACCAACTGCTGGTTAAAGTGGGTATCAGCGCCGTTGACACCGATGGAGCCTTAAATAACCTCGATAAGGAGATCCCGCACTGGGATTTCAATAAAGTGAAAAATGATGCTGATACTCAATGGGAAGAGGCATTAAGAAAAATTGAAGTAGCGGGAGGCTCCAAAGAAGAGAGAACCATTTTTTATACAGCACTTTATCATACCATGATCGCTCCTAATATATATTCAGATCATGACAGACGTTACCGGGGAAGAGATATGAAGATTTACACTGCGGAGGATTTTGACTATTATACTGTTTTTTCCTTATGGGATACCTACCGTGCGACGCATCCGCTACTCACCATTATTGAACCGGAACGTACAAACGACTTTATTAAGACATTTCTTTGTCAATACCAGCAAGGCGGACGATTACCGGTATGGGAGCTGGCATCCAATGAAACAGAATGCATGATCGGTTATCACGCTGTCTCTGTCATCAATGATGCCTGGCAGAAAGGAATCAGAAGCTATGATGAGAAATTGGCACTTGAAGCGATGACCCAGGCTGCATATCATGATGCTTTTGGTGGAAAAGAGTATAGAACACACGGTTATATTCCAGCTGATCAAGAGAACGAGTCGGTGTCAAGAACTTTAGAGTATGCCTACGACGACTGGTGTATTGCACAAATGGCAAAAGGGCTTGGTGAACAAGATATTTATAAAGAGTTTATTGTCCGTTCACAATATTATAAAAATATCTTTGATCCTGTTACTGGATTTTTCCGTCCGAAATCAAATGGCGCATTTATCGAACCTTTTAATCCGGCTGAAGTCAATTTTCATCTGACAGAAGCAAATACCTGGCAATACAATTTCTATTTCCCTCATGATGTCTCAGGCCTTATAAATCTCTTTGGAAATACTAAGGCATTTATCGACAAGCTGGATCTGCTTTTTTCAGACTCTTCAGCACTCACCGGACGTCAACAGCCGGATATTACCGGGCTAATAGGACAGTATGCTCATGGTAATGAACCGAGCCATCATATCGCCTACCTCTTCGCCTGCGCTGGACAACCCTGGAAAACACAAGCTTATGTCAGACAAATTATGAATGATTTCTATACCACAAAACCCGATGGACTTATTGGGAATGAAGATTGTGGACAAATGTCGGCATGGTACGTTCTTTCAGCTGCAGGGTTCTACCCCGTGTGCCCCGGAAGTAACAACTATGTGATAGGAAGCCCCATATTTGATAAAGTTACTTTCCATCTAAACGACGAAAAGAAATTTATTGTACAAACCTGTGAAAACAGTAAAAAACACAAATTCATCAGCGAAGCCTCCTTTAATGACAACCCATACCATAATAGTTATATAACACACGATATGGTGCGTTCCGGAGGCATACTAAAATTTACAATGTCGAAAAAAGCCAATGAGTTTTTTGGCAGAAATATAGCCCACCGGCCTGTATATTTTATAAACGACTACCTAATCACACCCGTTCCATACATTAGCAGTGGAGAAAACCCATTTTTCGATTCAATTACATTCCATATCAAAAGTAAAAAAGAAGGAACACTGATACATTGGCATGGACATGGTGGCAATATCGTTGGTAACCCTCTTGAAAAAAGTGGTGGAGTTGTGTATGACGATATCCTGATTGAGATGTTTGCTACCCAACCTGAGTATTTACCAAGCAAAACCGTGCAAGTGGCCTTCACAAAAATTCCTGAAAGAAAACAGATTGATCTGCTAACCAATTTCTCGTCGCAATATAGTGCTGGTGGCAACAATGCACTGATTGATTTTAAACGCGGCAATACAAACTACAAAACAGGAAGATGGCAAGGCTATGAAGGCGAAGACCTTGTCGCGATTATAACCCTGGAAAACATACGTAAAATAAAATCACTTTCAGCCGGATTTCTGCAGGATCAGCAGTCATGGATATTTATGCCTTTAGAAGTATCGTTCTATACCAGTGTTGACGGAAAACGATTTACGCTGGCAGGAACCGTTAAAAACAACATCCCTCCCGACAAGGATATCCCGATAACAAAAGACTTTCTAATAAACAGGTTACATATTCATGCAAAATACATAAAGGTGAAAGCAAAAAACAGACGCACTTGTCCGGAATGGCATATTGGAAGTGGGAAAAAAGCATGGCTGTTTGCAGATGAGATAATAGTTGAATAACTCAATATACCATGCATAAAAACAATACCTACAGAATACCTTTTGCTACTTTGGCCTCTTTGTTTTTCCTCTGGGGTTTTGCCACAGTATGCAACGATATCCTTATCCCTTTTTTTAAGCGAGAGTTTGCCCTTGACCACAGCACAGCCAATCTGGTACAAACCTTCTTTTTCGGTGCCTATGTTCTAGGTTCTTTGATCTACTTTATTATTTCTTTGTTTTCCGGTGATCCAATAAACAGATTAGGTCATAAAAACAGCCTTGTGATAAGCTTGCTT
>JAVVFR010000235.1:0-3586 GCA_032250595.1 Bacteroidales bacterium
CAGGTTCAATGGTTGCGCCTTTAAGGAATTGGCCCTGGTAATAATCTCATCAATGGAAAAAGCTATCAAGGAAGCTATTGTGTCGGCATTAGTATCGGCATATACCCGGTAATTATCGATCCATTCAACGGTCATATCTATAGTACTGAAGAGCTTAGCGTTAACAATACGGATAGGCGAGACATAACACACTGATGTTACTAAAAAATAATCAGCGTCCACTTCATAAGCATATCTTGACACTTCAGAAAGCGACAAAACCGTATACCTGGCATCCTCGGAATGTTGTTCTATACCTTGATAAGAGTCATATTCATTACACTGAGTGAGCAATGATTGATAGAGATCATTATTTTTTAGCGAGTCACCAGGTGACACTTTTGGATAGAGCAAAAGCACATCAGCCTTCTTATTGCTTTGTGCGGTTACGGAACATAACAATGCAAAAAAGCAACAGAGTAAGAGAGAACGGCGTATCAGAGGTTTCATAAAACAGCACTATACTTTAGCATACTATCTTTTACAACAAAACCACAGATAGGTTACGAAAACTGCAGAAAAAATCCTCTTCCTTACTCAGTGATACAGAGGCTCCGGGTTAATAATTTGCAAGATATCCAGCTACCCCCTGATGTGAGGCTTCCATTGTTTCGTCGCCCTTATGCCAATCGGCGGGACATACTTCTCCTTGTTCTTCATAACACTGCAACGCATCAACCATTCTTAGTGCTTCATCAATACTACGGCCCAGCGAAGTATCATTTACTACCTGATGCCTTACGATGCCTTGCTTGTCAATAAGAAATAGTCCACGATAAGCTACCGGATTACCGGCAAACTGTGCTTCACCCTTCTCATTATAATCGTAATCACCGGCCAACACATCATAATTTTCTGCTATGGTCTTCGAAAGGTCAGACACCAATGGGAAAGTGACCCCTTTGATACCACCGTCTTTACGTTCGGTATTTAACCATGCCCAATGAGAAAATTTCGAATCAACAGAACAGCCAACAACTGCTACATTGCGCTTTTCAAACTCACGGAGTTTTTTCTGAAAAGCTATAATTTCTGTCGGGCAGACGAAAGTAAAATCTAAAGGATAAAAGAAAAAGACAACATGTTTTTTTCCAAGGTATTGATCAAGAGAGAAGTTTTCTACAAACTCACCTCCATTCACAACAGCGTCAGCCTTAAAATGAGGTGCTTTTTTTCCTACTAATACAGCCATATCAATATTTTTTCGTTAGCAATAATCTTCTTTTATCACTACAAACAATTAACCCATGCAAATGTTTGCTTAGGCTTAAGAATGCTTATTGTAACAGGTTGTCAAGTTCATAATATATTTGCCTGTCATTCAGAAAATCGTAGAGCGTCATAGCACGTATTTCAAACAAGCTGGTCCAGAATGTTCTCAGTTGTGCGATATAATTTCTACGTGCCATATCTTTCTCGGAACGGGCAATATTAAAATCAGTGATATCTATTTTCCCGATAAGGTATCTTTGTTTGGTTACTTCGAATCGTTTTTGTGCAATTGTATCTGCTTTGGCTGCGATAAATACCTGTTGTGCCTGCATATTAAACTTTTTGACCTTAAGGAAAATGTCCTGTTCAAAATCTACAGTCTCTTGTTCAATCTGTGTTTGCACCAGATCGAGGTTAGATTCAGCCATCTTCACTTTCCCTTTACCCGTGCCCCAATCGATGATAGGTATCTGCACCCCGATGGTGATACGCTGTTGATCACGCGGATTTTGGTATGCACCTGGAAGGACATCGGCAGACTGCGTAAGGCCATACAGTGCATAGAGATCAGCATTAAAACGGTTTTCGGATTTTGTCCTTGCGAGGTTGCTCTCAGCCTCTATTATACGCCGTTGAAATGCCATAGCATCACTTCTGTTTTGCAACGCCATAGCAATGGCATCATTATATGGAATACTGAATCGAGGTATCTCAGTTGGGGGAATAAGTCTAATCATCGCATCAGCAGGCAAAGCGAGGAATGACTTCAGCCGGAAGAGTGCCATTTCAAGATTTAACTTAGCCTCTTCCAACTCATTTTGAGAATTAAGATAACTGAGCTCCATCTGAAGCAATTCATTCTCTGCAATCTTTCCATACCCATACCTCCCTTTGGCGATTTTATAAATAGTGTCGTTATTGGCAAGATTTATCTGTGTAACATCAAGGTTTATCTCAGCCAGAAGCAGGTCAAAGAAATAATTGGCAGCATACCGAGCGATATTCTCCATCGATTCAGCATAAGTCCTTTCTGCTTCCTGATAGAGCAAAGGCTCGATTTTCTTACTCCATTTATAGCTGTTATATCCAAAAAGAGGCTGACTGAGCCCTATAACAATAGGGCTGGAGAGATAAGTAGTAGTATTTGAATCCTGGAGCAGATCGATACGTTGAAGGTTTGACCTCATAAAAACCTGCCCACCGGTAAGGCCAATATTTTGGATTACACTGGCACTTAAGTATGATTGTGCATTATTGCGTTCAGTAAACTTCTCAGAGCCATCGGGCAGGGTGATGGCCTCAATGCTTCTGGTAAAATCGGGAAGGGTAGCATCGGCAGTAACCTGGGGCAGTAGTGAAGCATTGTGTGTTCGGTGTCGCCAATAACTCGCCCTGAACTGATGCCGGGCTGCCACAGCATTAGGCGATTGCTCTTTTGCCAACTGCACCGTTTCGTTAAGTGTTAAATAGGTGGCTTCCTGTCCTGCAGATGCAGAAAACAGGGTTACAAAAAAGAGTAGTGAGAGAAAAAATATACTGATTTTCATGGGTTTATAATTTTTTTTGCAGCATAAATATCCGTTAACAACTAAGAAAGCTACTTGAATTTTAGAAGATTCATGCTATTCATACCTTAATGAAACAACAGGATCTTGCAGTGCAGCCTTTCGCGCAGGAGCATAACCAAAAATAATTCCTACACCGGTAGCAACAAGAAATGACACCAAAACAGAGCCAAGTGATATAATGGTATTTATTCCTGCCTGATCGGGTAGTATTATCGATATATTGGAGATAAGCTTTGACAATCCAACTCCAAGCAGGATGCCGATTATTCCACCGGAGATGCTGATAAAGACAGCCTCACCGAGAAACTGCATCATAACATCTTTCTTTTTTGCTCCCAGGGCCAGCCTTATGCCAATCTCTTTTGTACGCTCCATGACTGAAGCAAGCATAATATTCATAATTCCAATACCGCCAACGATCAAAGAAATTGCTGCTATAGCAACCAACACCAGGTTAAACACATCACGGGTACGCTCCTCCTGTTCGAGTATCAGTTCAGGAATAATAATATTAAAATCCTCCTGTTGATTGTGCCGGCGCAGCAAAATACGCCTGGCCAACGACGCCGATGACTTCAAGTATTCTGAAGCCTCGACCTGCATATATATTTTATCCAGTTGATTCAGCAAAATCTCTTTGCTTACTTCCTTTTCTGAATCTTCTCCATTTTCATCATCAGCAGTTTCCACCTTTTGCCTTGACCGGTCGAAATATCGCACCAACATCGTACTCCATGGAATAAAAACAGCATTGTCATTAGCAGATA
>JAVVFR010000236.1:0-3582 GCA_032250595.1 Bacteroidales bacterium
CCGCTTTTTTTTGGGGTATTCAGGATGGGAAGCAGGACAGCTTGATAATGAACTGGCAATTAATTCATGGGTGGTATCAGATATAACCAAAGAGGAAGTTTTACACAATGACTATAAGAATATGTGGAAAAACAAAGTAAGAAGTATGGGTAGAAACTATATGCATTGGATCAATTTCCCGGTAAATCCAATCGATAATTAATTTTCTATTCCCCTCTTTCCCAAATTACTTATTACATCTTGAATGATAAACTTTTAACCCTATTGCTGAAAGTATTACGTGAGAGCAATCCACAACTTTTTATATACCAAAGTTTATAGATGAACGTTTTATGGTATATGGTTCAAAAGATAGTGATATATATCGGATTGTTTCTATCGGTGTTGGGTACTTCTGGCCAACAATTTGAATATATTACCTATCAATCCTGTACCGGAAAATTAAAAAAAAACATCAATATTGCCTCCAGTTATTCTCATGATGCTACCGCTCATTATGAAGGAGAAGGGAATGTTTTTTCTGATTTACCATATACTTCACAAGCAGGATTCTCACAAAAAAATCCCTATAATGCTTTCCCTAATGCCTTCGGATTCCCTGCCACAGCAAGTATCCGCCTGATTGGTCATTTTACTGATACCAATATTTTTTACGTAAGTTCCGGTGCTTTTATAAGTGAAAATCATATTGTTACTGCTGCACACGCTGTTTTTATGACACATACAAAACATTTTCCTGATAGTATGGAGATCATTACTGTGCTTATCGATAAAAAAACTGGCAAACCCTTCATTTACAGAACCGGTGATTTTAAGATACATCTCCCGGCAAACTATTTTAATAACCATCAGTTAAAATCGTATGATATTGCTGTTATTGAACTCAACGATGCTGTTGGCTCCAAAACAGGCTGGTATGGTTATGCGGATGATAATGACAGTTGTCATAATGACAACACCCTTTTCTATCATTTCAGTTTCCCTTGTTCAGAGAGTGATAATGGCTCTGAGATACAGAAACTGTCATACGGTAAATTTACCAACATTTTGCCTGATTGGTTAGGCAACGGTATTACTGCGCAACCCGGAGAAAGTGGCAGTGTTTTTTTTCGGAACATAAACAATAATATAGAAGCCCATGGAATTCGCACCTATTCACAGGTAGGGTTCAACAGATTCGACAAGGATGAAATATCCTGGTTTAATGAGATAACCGGAAGGTATTCAGAGATACCCATAAATAAAACCCTTGCAAAGGATGACAATAATCAAAAGAAAATCCAAAAAGTAATCTCACAGCAATCACTATTTCCCGAAAAAAGAGTTAATTCATCTGAACGATCTTTGTTTGTAGTATTTCCCAATCCGGTAAGCGATTATCTTACACTAAAATATCCTGTGGCAACCGATGGGAGATTTACCGTCCGGCTTATTGATCAAACCGGAAAGCTGGTTAAAGAGGAGAAGAGTGATGTTTCGTCAGTGAATCGTTATCATACGATTGATGTCAATGGGTTGCCTTCCGGTTATTATGTTTTATTTACAACAGATTATAATATTTCATTTCAGCAGAAAATCCTAATCAGGTAGCATCATTAATTATTTTAATAAACTGATCTTCAGATATAATCGGAACTCCGAGTGTTTTGGCTTTTTCCATTTTTGCCGGTCCGGTTTTATTACCTGCTACCAGATAGGTAGTATTTTTGCTAATGCTGCTAACATTTTTACCTCCCAACCTTTCGATTGTTGATTGTATCTCTTCCCTGGAAAAATTAACAAATGTACCGCTTACCACAATCGTCATATCAAGCAGTGGTTTTGTTTCAGGTTGTTCTTCCTCCATCTTTTTTTCAAAATTAAGTCCTGCATTCCGAAGCCGGTTGACTATTTGCATATATTGTTCATCAGCAAAAAAAGCGATAATACTTTGAGCAATGACCTCTCCTATTTCTGACACAGCTGTTAATGTTTCTGTGGAAGCATGAATAATATTGTCAATTGATTTGAAGTGCATTGCGAGGATCTTTGCTGTTGTCTCTCCTACATGTCTGATACCGAGTGCAAAGAGTACAGCTTCAAAAGGGCGTTGTTTCGATTGTTCTATTCCATCAAGAATATTATTTACACTTTTTTCTTTGAGTTTAACGACGCGAATTTTACTCCCATCAGGAGAGGAATAGGCCTTTTCAAGGTTAATAATATCATGATATGCAATGGAATAGAGGTCAGCAACGTTACTGATAATGCCTTTGTCAAATAGGAGTTCCACTTTCCCTTCTCCCAGGCTTCGGATATCCATTGCTTTACGGGAGATAAAATGTTCGATAGCCCCTTTGATACGAGGTGGGCACGCTTCATTGGGGCAATAATGGTTTGCTTTGTCGGGATCTTTGAGCAGCTCTGTATTACATTCCGAGCATTTGGTGATGAATGGTATCGGTTTGCTGTTGGCAGGCCGCAAAGAAAGTTCAACGCCGGTAATTTTTGGAATTATTTCACCCCCTTTTTCTACATAAACACTATCATTGATCCGAAGATCAAGTTTTTTCATAATATCTTCATTATGCAGGCTGGCTCTTTTTACTACCGTACCTGCTAAAGTAACCGGAGAAAGATTGGCAACGGGAGTCACGGATCCGGTACGCCCTACCTGGTAGTCTACAGACAACAGTCGGGTAATTGCTTTTTCAGCTGGGTATTTATAGGCGATAGCCCATCGTGGAGATTTCGAGGTATTACCCAATGCCGATTGCAGACTGAAATCATCAATTTTAACAACAACACCATCGGTATCAAAAGGTAGCGTAGCACGCTTTATTTCCCAATCGTTAATAAATGCAATTACATTTTCAATGGTACTGCACCGTTTTATGGATTCATGCACCTTAAAACCCCACTTTTTCGCATGCTGCATACTTTCATAATGGGATGTAAACCCGGGCTCTTCGGTAACCACGGCATACAACAGACAATCGAGAGGCCGTTTTGCAACAGTGCTGCTCTCCTGGAGTTTTAAACTTCCTGCTGTGGCGTTGCGTGGGTTTGCAAAAGGCTGTTCATTATTAAGAATCCTTTTTTCGTTGAATGCCTGAAAAGCATCCACAGGCATCACCACCTCTCCTCTGATCTCAAAATATTCCGGATGATCGGTGCCCCGTAACTTTAACGGTAGCGATCGTATCGTGCGGATATTTTCCGTAACTACATCTCCCCCTATCCCATCACCGCGTGTTACCCCTCTTATCAATGCTCCCTTTTCATAATGAAGTGCAATGGCAACACCATCAAATTTTAGTTCACATACATATGAATAGGTACTGTTAATACTTCGTTTTATTCGTTCATCAAAAGCCCTGATCTCTCCCATGCTATATGCATTCGACAATGAAAGCATAGGCTTTGAATGGGTATAATGAGTAAACGTCTTGGTGATACTACCACCTACTTTCTTTGTAGGAGAGTTTGGGTCATCAAATTCAGGAAACTGCTGTTCCAGTTGCTCCAACTCTTTTAATAGCATATCAAATTGATAATCAGTAATCGTTGGATTAGCCAAAACGTAATATTTGTAATTATGAT
>JAVVFR010000237.1:0-3573 GCA_032250595.1 Bacteroidales bacterium
GTCAGGATGAATCAGATTTGCTCGGCGACTCACCCCGACAGGTCGGGGTTTTTGGGTGTAATGATTATTTATCCGGACAACAATAATATGAAAATATAAAAGTGACCGGATGTCAGGTTTTTTATTAAAATATTTTTATATTTACTTTTTGGTTGGCTATGGTCATTGTTTTGCAGTAAGAAATCAATTTATTAATGTTTATCATATTGATAATCAGTAAAATATAAAAATCTCAATGCTATGAAAAATTTTTTTTACTCTTTAAGAAAATCAGTTATTCTTATTTTGATCCTATGTGTTTCCTTTACTCTTTCCGGACAGAGTTATCTCATCGGGCCAACTGATCCATCGATAGGTACTTCTGCCAGTTACACTTCTTATAATCATTTTCAACTATTCGATGTGTTGGCTCCAACAGGAGTTATTATTGATAGTGTGACTATCTATCCTACCTCGTCAACAGCCGGTGGTTCTTATACAGTAGTTGTTGAAAACAGTTCACAAACCGTTATTGCCAGCTATAGTGGTGTTACTACTTCCACCAATAGTGTTGGCGAGCGTGTAAAGGTAGATTTAATGGTGCCTCCCGGAACAGGATACAGGCTTGGCCTTAATGGTAATCCGGGGATGCTCAGAAACAGTACCGGTGCTTCATATCCTTATACCGTTCCCGGGGTAATGTCATTTACCGGCAGTACTTTCCAGCAAACTTATTGGTACTTCTTCTATAATATCCGTATTATGCTTCCGCCGTTAGCAACCGATATAGCTTTACTAAATTTTGGAAATATTTTTGATTCTGTGTGCTCCGGTAATCAAGATGTGTCAGTTTTGATAACGAACAATGGACCACACGTCCTTACCAGCGCTAAAATTGATTGGAAAGTGAACAATATTTCACAACCTGTTTGTAACTGGGTTGGAAATTTAAATATTAGTGATAGTGGTGTGGTTACCATTGGCAACTACCCTTTCCAGACATCCAATCTTTATGAAATTGAAGCATTTGTAACAGAAAGTAACAATGGCCCTGATACTATCAACAATCTCAACGATACTATCAGCGCTTCAGGCGTTTATGCTAAACCACGTCCATCATTTACACCCGGTTCCCTGAACTATTTCTCTTGTTCAGGGGATAGTGTATATATTGATGGCACGCTCTCGGGTATACCTCCATGGGATGTATTTGTGGAGTATGGCACCAACAGTTTCTCTATAACCAATATTACTTCATCCGCATTTGGGTTTTATGTTACACCCAATACAAATACTACTTATCGTATAGTGTCGGTTTTTGATGGTGGAGATTGTCCCAATATTGATACCCTGGAAATTGCTGTTGAAGTAGTTCCTTCTCCTTCTGTAAACGTAACACTTCTCGGGCCACCGGTAGGTTGTGAGGGGGATATAGTTCCTATTATGGCATCTACTGACCCCAGTAATACACGTCAATGGTATCGTGATGGAATCGTAATCCCCGGGGCAACCAATAACATTTACAATGCTGAGGTTACCGGAGAATATCAGGTGAAAGTGACGGATACAATAGGCTGTTCCACTATGTCGCAGCAGTTTGATATAACACTCCATCCGGCTCCTTTTGTTTTTATTGGCAATGATACCAATATTGCACCGGGAGCAAGCCTGATGCTTGATGCCGGCGCCGGATTTAATAGTTATATGTGGAGTACCGGTGCTGCTTCTCAAACAATCACCATTGACTCTTCAGGCGTTGGATTAGGAACTGTAACCATTTGGGTTGAGGTTACCGATCATAATAATTGTCCTGGCAGAGATTCTATCAATGTTACTTTTGTTGAAAATCCGGGCATTGCTGTAAAACATACGAATGCAGATATTAAGATATATCCCAACCCTAATGAAGGTGTTTTTGCATTACAACTACCTGAACCATTAAGGAATGATGATTATACGATTGAGATTCTTGATACAAGAGGTTCTTTATTGAAAACAGAGGAATTGGCAGCCGGAGAATATATTCACTCTATCGATCTCTCTTCCTTGCAATCGGGATTGTACTATCTCAGGATGAAAAATGTGGCTGGTCTGATGAAAGTGGTATTGATACGATAGATTTTTTAAACCATTGACAGTGATTTACCGGGAAACAGAAAAATGGCTGGTAATACCGGCATATACGATTTTGCCACCATCGGGCCCTGCTCCTGGACCAAGAATGATGCTGTAATCCGCTAATTGTGTGAAGACCGGATGGTGTTCTGATGCAATAATAGTATGGCCTGCATCACGTAACTGTTGCAATAGTCCATACACCTTTGCAGTGTCTCTGTAATGCAATCCTGCTGATGGCTCATCTAAAATAATGAGATGAGATAATGCTTGTTTCTTTTGGCTCTTTAATAACACTCCCAGTAACTGTAATCGTTGTATTTCTCCTGACGACAGATGATTACCTTGTTGTCCTAATGTTAGATAGGAGAGGCCTACAGATGAGAAGAGATGGAGTTGTTCAAAAAGTGATTTGTCTTCTGAAAAAAATGTTATGGCTTCTGAGAAAGTGAGTTGCATGATCTCCCCAAGGTTGAGTCCCTTCATTCGGTAGTTCAAAACATCAGGATGATACCGTAATCCATGGCAGCTCTCACATGTCGTCTCAATATCTGACAAAAAGTCCATTTCCATATGGGTCGTCCCTATACCATGACAGTTGGTGCATAACGCTGCTTTGCCTTTTAAATTCAAAGGTGCTACTGTTGGATACCCTGGCAAAGCCTGTAAAGAGAAAACCCTCTTTATCGGCTCCCAAAGTCCTGTAATAGTAAGTGGTGTAGAATTGCGTTGTTTTGTGGCAGTGCTTTGTGCCATATGCAGCAACTGATCAGCCTTGGGTAATCCTGATGCCATAGTGCAATGGATCGGTTTTCCTGATGATACACTCCCGGCGATCGTGTTATTCAACAGGCTCGATTTCCCGCTTCCGGATACTCCGCTGATGATGGTGATGGCTCCTTTTGGAATGCTAATATGATCCATAGAGAGGTTGTTTGCTGTGAGGTGATGAAATTCTATATATTCTTTGAACACAGACCTTTTTATGAACTTTTTTGTTATGTTTGTGATTTCACTGTAATATTTTTTTGTAATAGTTTTTCCATCACCTTGATATACAATCTGTCCCCCATTTTTTCCTCCTCCCGGGCCCATCTCTATCACATGGTCAGCGTGCTCAAGAAATGAGATATCGTGTTCGATCATCACAACCGTATTGTTGTTCTCTTTTAGTGCTTTTATAAGAGTAATCACTCCTTTTTTGTTTTTTGGATGAAGTGATCTTCCGGGTTCGTCGAGCAGACATAACAGTGATTCCATACCCGATAATGCTTGTATAGCGATACCGGTGCGTTGCAGCTCACCGCCACTTAATGTGCCGGTAAAACGGTCCATGGTCAGATATTCCAATCCTGCAGTGATAAGGTTTTTACATCGCTCATGAACTGCAGTTAATGCGGTACGAATACCCTCATTTTGTTCCTTAATTGCTGCTTGCTGTGTAAAATGTAAGAGTTCTTTGAGCGACATATTTAGTAA
>JAVVFR010000238.1:0-3564 GCA_032250595.1 Bacteroidales bacterium
AGATCAAAAGCAATACCATATCGACGCTACTGAGGTGACACAAGCAAAATTCTTCTCCTGGAAAGAGATTGTTCAACTGAACCAAAATAAATTGCTTACGCCAAATTGTTGGTTTGAACTGAATATGTTAAGAAACAATCATTTATTAGACATTTCTTAAGAAATGACAAAAAAGAAAGAACATCTCACTATCACTAATGCTTGTGAAAACAACCTAAAAGGTATTTCCCTGAAAATACCTCATGACACTTTTATCGGTGTCTCGGGAATAAGTGGCTCGGGAAAGTCTTCTCTGGTTTTCGACACGATAGCACGGGAAGGGATGCGCAAGATGATACAAGCATTCTCTGCACATACCCGGCAGTTCATGAGTCGTTTTCCCGCTCCTAAAGTAGATATGATTACCGGATTACGGCCTGTGTTGGTGGTAGATCAAAAGAGTGTGATCCGCAACCCACGATCCACGGCAGGAACACTTTCCGAGCTCTATGATCTGTTAAGACTGCTCTTTGCCAGGTTTTCGACAGCAAAAACTACCCTCTCGCATGACAAAAAACCAAACCGGTCACGCTTCTCTTTTAATACCCTTGAAGGGGCCTGCAGTAAATGCAAAGGGTTAGGTGTTACTGATGAGATCGTGGTAGACCTGCTAATCGCTGATCCCAACAAATCACTAAGAGAAGGAGCTTTGGTAATCACTGCTCCCAATGGATATATCATGTATTCGCAAGTCACCCTCGAAGTACTGAATAAAGTATGTAATGCCCATGGCTTCAGTATAGATATTCCCTGGAATAAACTCAGCAAGGAAGAGAAAGATATTGTATTGTATGGCTCCGACATTATCACTGTTCCTTATGGAAAACACAGCCTTGAAAGCCGCATGAAATGGACTGGCATCACGATAAAACCCAGAGAAGAAGGATACTATAAAGGAATTCTTCCTGTGATGCAGGAAATTCTTAAGCGTGATCGCAATGAGAATATATTAAAATATGCCCAAACAATACTTTGCGATTCCTGTCAGGGAGCGAGGCTAAAACGTGAAGCTTTACAATATTCTTTTAATGATCATAACATTGATTATTTTCATCGTATGACTATTGAAACAATAAACCAATACTTTAAAACACTGAACACTGAACATAAAGGAGTTAAGGAGATTGCAGAAAAGATTTCCGGTAAATGTAAGGTATTGCAGGAATTGGGGCTGGGATATCTTACCCTGAATCGTGATTCCACTTCCTTATCGGGAGGTGAGGCTCAGCGCATCAGATTGGCCAACCAGATCACCAATCGTCTCAGCGGACTGCTCTATATCCTCGATGAGCCTTCAATAGGGTTGCATCCTGCCGATCAGGAAAAGATGATTAACGCATTGGATAGATTGGTTACCAATGGCAACACCCTCATGGTGGTAGAACATGAGAAAAAGCTACTGTTGCGTTCCAATTATCTTATAGACATTGGACCTGAAGCAGGGGTAAATGGAGGAGAAGTGTTGTTTAACAACTACCGTGACAAAACCAATGATACACCCACTAACAACAACCATACATTCAGATACCTTTATTCAACCTCCCCACCTCAGCCCAAAACCACCGTCAGAGCCGGCAGTAGTTACATTCGTATTGAGGGTGCCGGCATAAACAATCTGAAAGACATCACTGTAACCTTTAAGCGAAAAGCTTTTAATGTTGTATGCGGAGTGGCCGGTGCCGGGAAATCGACACTTGTACACTATGTATTAGCTGATAATGTAAAAAAGAAGAATCGTCCGGTTGACGGTCACGGATCACCATCTCTCACCGGCATTGATGACATAGAAAAAGTGATTGACATCAATCAATCCCCAATAGGGAAGAGCTCAAGGAGCAACCCTGCCACTTATACGAAGGTGATGGACCATATCAGGAAGCTCATGGCAGGTTTACCGGAAGCAAAAGAGAGAGGCTATACTGCCTCCTACTTCTCTTTTAACAATAAGAAGGGTGGGCGTTGCCCGGTATGTGAAGGCAATGGATTACTCATTGAGGGTTTTCATTTTCTCGGCACATTCGAAAGAGAGTGCAAAGCATGCAATGGTAAGCGATATACCCCGGAAGCGTTATCCATACAGTTTCATGGCAAAGGGATGGATGATATCCTATTGATGAGCATTGATGAGGCATCCAGTTTTTTCAAAGAAGAGCAAAGAATCAGTGAGATATTACATACATTACAGGCCTTAGGATTAGGATACCTTACCCTGGGACAACGTACCTCTACCCTATCCGGTGGGGAAGCACAACGCATAAAATTAGCTTCTGAACTAAGCAAACAATCTGCTTCCCATACGCTCTACACATTAGATGAACCGAGTACAGGATTACATGATCATGATCTTAACAAACTCTTAAAAATCTTAAACCTGCTAACTGACCAGGGACATACCGTAGTGGTGACAGAGCATCATCAGGATGTAATATTGCAAGCCGACCATATTATTGAATTAGGACCTGGCAGTGGTGATGAAGGTGGTGAGGTAGTCTTTTCGGGCACCCCTGTTGATCTTCTCTCCTGTAAAGCCTCCATTACTGCAAAACATATTATCAATACAACCCTTCAGAAAGCAACAACTTTCAACCCGCCTCTTTTAAGTGAAGAAAAATCACAATACATACGTTTACAGGGTGTTAACACCAACAATCTTCGTAATATCTCTGCCAACATACCTGTAAACCAGATAACCATGGTCACGGGTGAGAGCGGAAGTGGTAAGTCGTCATTGGTTATGGACACCCTATTTGCAGAGGGATGGCAACGTTACATAGAGAATTTCTCCTCTTATGCAAGAAGTCACATGCAATCACGGAACCGGGCCAATGCCGACACTATTGAAGGATTACATGCAGCTATTGCCATTGGACGGACCAGTGCTCCGGCATCAAAAAGGTCCACACTGGCGACTTATACCAGTATCTTAGATTACCTCCGGCTGATCTTTTCAAGAGGTGGCGTGCCCGGTGGAGATCATTACAGTGCTTCCCATTTTTCATTCAATCACCCTGAAGGGGCATGCCCTCATTGTACAGGCCTGGGTTTTACCTTACAATGCGACCCGAACAAACTCATCGGCTTTCCTGATAAACCCATTGCCGGTGGTGCTATGGAGAACACTAAAACCGGTATTTTTTATGGTAATCCACACGGCAAGTTTATGGCTGCCCTTTTTGCTGCCGGAAAGAGCGAAAACATCTCATACGACCTTCCTTACCATGATCTATCAAAGAGAGCAAAAGAAATAGCCCTATACGGCCTTCCTGAAAAAACCCTCGATATTACATGGCATTATCAGAGAAAAAACAGAGCAGGGACACACACTTTCAGAGAGGAATGGAAAGGGTTAGTACCAATCATTACTGAAGAGTACCTCCGCAAAACCGGCTCAGACAAAAAAACCGACCTGCAACGCCTGATGACAGAAACACAATGCAGTAAATGTCTTGGCAAACGATACAAGGGAGAGATCCTGCTTATAAAATATCATGATTATTCCATCGCTGACTTACTAAATATGTCGCT
>JAVVFR010000239.1:0-3562 GCA_032250595.1 Bacteroidales bacterium
CATCACCTCCGGCAAACAGCCGTGGCAATAATGTTTTGTTATGGTTGTCTTTCACCACCCTGCCACGTTCGAGCTTGAGTTGATCCAGCAATGCTTCACCGATAAATTCATAAGCAGCTCCCTGTCCGATAGCGCCAATTATAGTGCTGGCTTTGATAATCGTACCACTTCCTTCAATGGGGATTGGCTTAGGACGTCCTCCCGCTTCATCGTCTATCATTTCAGCTTTGAGGTAACTGACGCCGGTGACATGTTGATCTTTACCAAGAATATGGATAGGAATAGCCTGACCATAGGTGACTTTAGGGTGGTTCTTACCTTTACAATACCGGGATTGATTGGCAGGGAAGGACGCAGGACACGTAATGCCATGTCGAGATTGGAGACAACCATCTCTTTGATGAAGATTATCAGATAAATAAAGGTGTAAAAGAATGATTTAGGTGAAAGATTGATCTCACTAAAGATCATGTAATTGCTGCAAAAAAGTATTGCAAACAGAAGTGAGAGCGCTGCACCAATACCGATAACCAATAGATTAAAGGTGTTGTTAAACAATATCCATAGGATTAGTAGTACAGTGAAAAGCACCAGTGTGTTTTTTATTCTCATTGATTTTTGCGTTTCTGTGAAGAGGCAAAACTATGGCAGTAACTTTTTTTATCAAGAAAATTTGTTTCTTGCAAAGCATTGATTAACTTTAAACTGGTTAAGAAAAAAGTAGACGGGATGATATTAAAATCTTGCGCAAAGTATATACATGTATATATAAAAATAGTTATATTAGTCGATAAATACTAAGGGATAGCATAAACGTGAGCACCAGTACGATAAATCAGATCATGAGTTGTAAGTTTTGCGACAGTCGCTCATCTTGTTTGAAGCAACTTACCGATATTGAGTTGGAGCTTGCTACAGCGAACAGGGTACAGCTGAGTTTCAGGAAAGGGGAGACGGTAGCAAAACAGGGGGCGATTGTTACCCATATTCTCTTTTTAAAGAGTGGCATGGCGAAGATTTACAAGGAGCTTCATGGCAAAAACAATCTTATTCTGAACATTTTCCCGGCAGGGCAACTGATAGGATTACCGGCACTTTATGGTAATAAGACCTTCGGTTATTCGTTGGCAGTTATTGAGGATTCTGTGGTGTGCGCCATCGACAAGGTGACCTTCGAGCAACTCATTGAACAGAACGGCGCCTTTGCCACGGAGGTAATAAACGCTATCAATAGGTGTACGCAAAACAATTTTGATAAAATAGTGAGCCTTACCCAGAAACAACTTAACGGAAAGATGGCAGATGCCTTACTGTTTCTGAAAAACCAGATATATAAGACCGACAGTTTCTCCATGAGTTTATCGCGTAAAGATCTGGCCGAATTCACAGGGATGTCGGTAATGAGTGTAGTACGTGTATTACAATCGTTTAAGCAGGAGGGTATTATCAATGAGCAGAATGGCTTTTTGTCGGTCATTAAGCCTGAACGGTTGGTTATGATTAGCGATAAGGGCTGAGTTAAATCCTAAGAAGCTATTAATTTCATTTGCGACTTTGAACCATGCGCGTGGTTTCAGGCAGGGCAATTTTTTGGTGTACGTGTTGACTCATATAAAAAGCCGCAGTTTCTGTATTTCCATATCATTTTTCTGCTTTTTCAAACACCATGCCTTGTTCGAGGTGGTTGTTTCATATATACCGGTAAAGCAATTGCAACAACAAACCCCAATGGTGCGACAGAAAAAATGCTTGGTAAAGGGGTTACAATGTTATTCTTTTTCGTTTATTTAATAATCTAAACAAACACCTTTTTACCACTATCAAATATTTTTTACCTTTGTGTTTCTATTTTTTAGTTATTAATCAGACACTATAATTATATGAAAAAAACAGCATTTCACCAATTTCACATAGAGATAGGTGCCAAGATGGTTCCCTTTGCCGGTTATGATATGCCGGTACAATACGAGGGTGTTAATCAGGAACACAATACCGTACGTGATGGTGTAGGGGTGTTCGATGTATCCCATATGGGAGAGTTCTGGGTAAAAGGTCCAAAAGCCTTTGATTTAGTGCAGAAACTTACCACCAACGATGTAGCGGCATTATTTGACGGAAAAGTGCAATACACTTGTTTTCCTAACGGAAAAGGGGGTATTGTTGATGATCTTTTGGTATACAGGTTTAATGCACAAACCTATTTACTTGTTGTCAATGCAGCAAATATTGAAAAAGACTGGGCGTGGTGTGAGCAGCATGCCATGGCGATGGGAATGGAGATAGGCAAAGAGTTGTACAATGCTTCTGATGAGATAGCACAGCTTGCTGTGCAGGGGCCATTGGCTATGAAAGCGGCACAGAAGATTATTGATGAGAATATCATGGATATGGAGTATTACACATTCCGTAAGGTCACGGTGGCTGGTGTGAAAGAGGTTTTAGTATCTACCACAGGATACACCGGATCAGGAGGTATAGAGATATATATGGATAACAGTGATGGAGAGAAGATATGGAAGGCACTCTTTGATGCCGGATCCGAGTTTGGCATCAAACCCATAGGGCTTGCTGCACGCGATACCCTGCGTCTGGAGATGGGATTCTGTCTTTACGGTAATGATATCGATGATGATCACTCCCCTTTAGAAGCAGGATTAGGCTGGATCACCAAGTTTGTTGATGGCAATGACTTTATTGACCGTCCTTTGCTTGAGCAGCAAAAAGAGGAAGGGGTGAGCCGCAGGCTGAGAGGTTTCGAAATGATTGACCGTGGCATTCCCCGTCAACATTATGAGATATGTGATGTCAACGGAAACACCATAGGAGAGGTGACCTCCGGCACTATGGCACCTGCTGTCGGGAAAGCTATTGGGATGGGTTATGTGAAGAAAGAGTCATCAAAGTTTGGCTCAGAGATATATATCAAAGTCCGGGAGAAGCTCCTCAAGGCAGAGATTGTTAAGATTCCTTTTTATAAAGCATAATGATGATCACACATCAGAAGAAGCAACTGGAAGTATGTTTTGCCCCGGCGTTGTATCACCGGTATGAAGATCCGGAGGCTGTCACCGTTGTTGTTGATATCTTTAGAGCCTCAACAGCTATCTGTACAGCATTCGATTACGGGGTGGAGAAGATTATTCCTGTTGGAACAGTAGCGGAAGCAAAAGAATACAAAAACAAAGGATTTCTTATTGCTGCTGAACGTGATGGAAAAGTACTCGACTTCGCCGACTTTGGTAACTCCCCTTTTAACTTTATGAAAGAAGGACTGGAAGGCAAGACGATTGTCTATAGTACCACTAATGGCACACAGGCAATACAGAAAGCTGTATCTGCTGCCAAGGTAGTCATCGGTTCTTTCATCAACCATTCTGCACTTGCAGGATATCTGGAGCAACAAAACAGGAACGTAATTATCTTATGTGCAGGATGGAAAAACAGGTTTAGCCTCGAAGATAGTTTATATGCCGGTGCACTGGCTGAGAAATTGCTCTCCTCCGGGAGGTTTGAAACAATATGCGATTCCGTTACCGCTTCATTGGAGATATGGAAGAATGCT
>JAVVFR010000240.1:0-3523 GCA_032250595.1 Bacteroidales bacterium
TTTGTTTCCTCTGTAAACAATACATTCACATGAATGTTTTTATTTCAGTCTAATGTATTGTTAATGAGTAGTTAATGATTTCTTAAACAATTAATTCCTATTTAAGTTTTTTATATTTTAATCGTAAACTATTGGTAACAACAGATACTGAACTCAGTGCCATTGCGGCTCCTGCTATCATTGGGTTAAGCATAAATCCTGTTATCGGATAGAGAACGCCTGCTGCAATTGGAATTCCAATTATATTGTATATAAATGCCCAGAACAGGTTTTGTTTTACTGTTTTAACTGTTTGTCGGGAAATTTGCAGCACTTTGACAATCTGTTTTAAGTCTGAAGAGATAATTGTTATTTGTGCGACATCCATTGCGATATCAGCCCCTTTTCCCATGGCAATGCTTACATCAGCCAAGGCTAGCGCGTTGCTGTCGTTGATCCCATCGCCGATCATAGCTACTTTCTTTCCTGACTTTTGGAGTGTTTTGATATATTCAGCTTTTTGGGCGGGCATTAATTCAGCCCGGAAATCACTGATGCCTACTGCTTCTGACACTGCAGCGGCAGTAAGCGCATTATCACCGGTAAGCATAATTACTTCCAACCCTTGTTGTTTTAACATGGATATAGCTTCCTTTGAGGTGGGTTTGATGCTGTCGGTAATAGCGACAATTGAAATAAGATGCTTGTTGTCGAAGAAATAAACGACGCTTTTTGCCTGAGACTGAAACAGAGAGACTGCCTCAGCCCACTTTTTAGGAAGATGAATATTGTTTTGCGACAGCAGGTGGCTGTTTCCCACATAATATATAGTGTCATTGATTTTTGCAGTCACTCCTTCACCCGGGATATTCTGAAAATATGTTACCCCGGCAACAGGGATATCCTCTTTTTTCAACGATGCAGTAATTGCTTCTGCCAGGGGATGCTCCGACAGTGATTCAATACCCAACAAGATCGATTTTTCTGTAGCATTATTTTTATTATTTTCCCAAAGCTGGTCGGTGACTTCAGGTTTTCCTTCGGTGATGGTGCCGGTTTTGTCCAGTACTATAATATCTGTTTTTCTGGTGATCTCCAGACTTACAGCATCTTTTATCAGGATCCCATGATCTGCTCCTTTCCCGACACCAACCATTAACGCTGTGGGAGTAGCTAATCCTAATGCACAGGGACAGGCAATGATCAAAACGGTTACCATGGCTAATAGTGCCTTTGAGAAAGCGTCATCTCCTCCAAGGGTAAACCAGGCGAAAAAGCTTATCAGTGAGATGACTATAACTACCGGCACAAAAATACCTGCAATTTTATCTACTATCCTTTGTACGGGTGCTTTGGTGGATTGTGCTTTTTTTACTGTTTCTATTATCTGAGCAAGGACAGTATCTTTCCCAACTTTTTCAGCCGCAATTTGCAGGCTGCCTTTTTGATTGATGGTTCCTGAATAAACAGCGCCGCCTTCTGCCTTAGCCACCGGTATAGGTTCTCCTGTCATCATACTCTCATTAATATAAGAGCTCCCTGCTGTTACTTTGCCGTCAACAGGGATTTTCTCACCGGGCCTCACCAATAAAATATTTCCTGTTTGTACTTCTGAGACCGGTATGATTTGTTGATTGCCATTCTTATCAATCATCACCACTTCTTTTGGCTGAAGCCCCATGAGCTTCCGTATGGCACTCCCGGTATTGGATTTTGCCCGTTCCTCAAGGTATCGTCCGGTCAGGATGAAGGTTATAATAACTGCTGCAGCTTCATAATAAACATGTGCTTCAAGGCCGCGAACACTCCAGAATTCTGGATATAATGTGTTGAAAACACTGTATAGATAAGCAATACCGGTGCTTAATGCTACCAAACTGTCCATGTTGGCTTTCAGATGCATCAGTTGTTTCCAGGCAGTGACAAAAAACTGAGCTCCGAAAATCATCAATACCGGTGTTGCCAGAAGCCACATAATATAATTTGCATACGGAATATCGGGATATATCATCCCAATAATGATCAATGGTATGGAGAATCCTGCAGCAGCCAGAGTCTTGGTAAGTAATCTTTTCAGATGTCCCGATTGGTATTGCTCCCATTCTTGCTCAGGCTCATCCTGCTCTATTAATAAGTCATAACCAATTGATCTAACAGCATCACGTAATTTTACAAGATCGGTGATCTCTTTGAGATACTCCAGAAATACTTCTGCATCGGCGTAATTCAGGTTGGCTGTGACTACACCCGGTTGGTTTGCTAAAATACTCTCTACACTTTTAGCACACATAGTACACGTCATTCCGGTTACTTTGACGCTCCGCCTTTCAGTGGATACATCGATATTATGCTCTCTGAGCAATAGAATTAGTGCTTTTATCGAGGTGACAGGATTATCTTTAAATGTAACGGATAACGTATCGTCCTGAACAGAATAACTGTTAATATTTACTGTTTGGCCAATAACAATGATTACCTGTTCCTTTGTTGAGGGAGTATTGATGCCAGGGATATGTATATTGTATTGTTGCATAATAGAAATTTTCATGTTTGTTTATAAAAACATGTTTAATACAATAACAGCGTAGATGATGTATTGTTTTTTTCAATAAAGCTAAAAATCATTTGTTGATGGGGGCTTTTACGGAACAGTATGCTGGTCTTGGCTCATCCATGAAACTGGTTGTACAACCCAACTGCTGAACTACAACTTCAATATTAAAATGATTTTTAAAGATAACCTAAGAAGATAATAACGAATAATACAATCATTTGTTTACAAGCTATTATTATCATTAATGTTGAATAACAATATTGTATTGATCATTTTTTCTCTTCAACAACAATAAGTCAACCATGAAATACTTTACTTTTTCTTCAGCTCAAACAAATCCAGTCTTCGGTCTTTAAGATTTCTCACACTTCCAAACTGATGCAGTTCCCGCAACAGATCTATATCCACATCGGCAATAAGGATCATTTCGGTATTAGGGGTAGCCTCTGCTTTTATTCCGTTAGTGGGGAAAGAGAAGTCGCAAGGAGTAAAGACCATTGACTGGGCAAATTGTATATCCATATTATGCACATTAGGCAGGTTGCCAACACTACCCGCAATAGCGACATAACATTCATTTTCTATGGCTCTGGCCTGAGCACAATGCCTGACCCTTGAATAGCCGTTTTGTGTGTCAGTAAGGAAAGGTACAAAAAGAATATCCATCCCTTGATCTGCCAGCAACCTGCTTAATTCCGGGAATTCGCAATCATAGCAGATCAAAACCCCAATTTTTCCACAGTCGGTATCCAGTACCTTCAATTCATTTCCTCCTTGCATACCCCATACTTTGGCTTCATCGGGAGAGATATGCAGTTTTTCGTATCGTTGTATCCTGCCGTCTCTGTTACATAGATAACCTGCATTGTAAAGCATGTTGTTTTTCAACTCCGGCATGCTTCCTGAAATAATATTGATATTGTATGCAATGGAGAGTTCTGAAAAATTTTGCACGATTTTATCCGTGTATTTGGCCAGCTCTTTTAGTGC
>JAVVFR010000241.1:0-3506 GCA_032250595.1 Bacteroidales bacterium
AATCAACTGCTATGGCACTCTGTAAAACCTTTTTTGCCTTTAGGGTATCTTGATTGCGTTCAAGTAGAGTAGCATATGCACACAATTTATCGTAATCGTAAGGATTTTGTGCCAACTCACGCTCAAACAACTGTAAGGCCTCGTCGAGCTTCTCAGGATTGTCCATCAACAGATCTAGCCTTAAGTTCTCCAGATCCTTCCTGGCAAAGGCAAGGTTGGTGCTTGCTTTTGCATAAACCTCAGATTGTTGATATTGCATCCTGTCAATCTGTGCTTCTATATCAATACAAGCCATCAGCCCTTGCTCAATAGTTGATAAAGCTTTGTCATAATCTGAAAAAAAATATCTTTCTATTAATGCCATCCGGTAATATATATATGGCACAAAAGGGTCGGGTTGTTCGCTGATGCGTTTATCATACAACGCTATTGCTTGCTTAAAAGTAGTATAAGCTTTAGCAGAATCGCCTAAACGTAGTTGAGCCTGTCCTAAAACATCATTGGTGAGATAATCATTTTCAATACTACGGGCAATATCTAAAATCCTGATTGCTTCAACCAGCAATTCATTCCGCTTACTCCCTGATAACCTGGGAGTTGAACTGTTGAAAAGCAGTATCCCCTTATTTAATATAGTGTAATGTAAATTCTCCACCTCCTCCTCAATAGCTAAAATGTTGTTTTCATTTTTAGCCAGTTTTCTTGCTTCAGTGAGATCGTGCCATGCCGATTCCAAAATATTATATGCACCGTTTGCATTATCTGTCGCTCCGGTCTTGTATAACTCAATCTGCGCTCGGGCTCTGAAATAGTAGGCATGAACAAGTATTGAATCAACAATGTTGCTCCGGCCGGCGATTGTATAGTCAAGTTGCTCCTTGGCTCCTGTGAAATCCCCTTCCTGGAAAAGAGCTATGCCTTCATACACATCCTCAGTAGTTTGTGCGATCGAAATGGCCGAAAATAAACATAGGAAAATATGCAAAAGCAGGAAACGACCTTGTATGAATCTACATTTTTGGTGGTTCTCTTCTAAAAATCGATTGTCTGACATAAACTTGGTTGATTTAGTGATAAGTATTATATGAACTCTCTTACTGATTTTTACGCAGGCAGCGAAATGATTATTTATACGAAGATACACTTTTGAAATAACATACACATACTATTATTAAAAACAGTGTGATGACATATAGCATGAAGCCTCTGTGTGATACGAAACAGGAACAAATTTTGGTATGATGGCAATTTTTATTACCTTTATCAGTCAATACAAGTAATGATCAAACTGTTTTATGAATAAAACCCGGAATGCCAGCTTGTAAAGTGATCAATAAAAAAAATATTGACCTGTTCTATGGAATCACTTTTGTCATACTATAAATACTACGAATGAAACGCAGACAAAAATTTCAATTCCTGCTAATGCTCACCTCGTGGCTAATATTCCCGTTGCAAGTGAATGCCGATTCACCGTTAACATCCACTGGTTTTGCAAAAGCTTACCACGATCATGAGATTGTGAAATATGCTGAAAAACAAGGCGTTGTTGATCAAAAGATTGCAGATTACTTACTAAAGAAATCCAATCGCATAGATGTGAAAGCTGCTGTGTGTAATGCATTGTCGTGGAATTTTAATGGGAAGGAAAATGCGACATTGCTGAAAAGGTTCATAGCAAAATCGTTTGGGTGTACCGACTTTCAAAGTGTTAAAGAGCGTAAAATCAAAGATGAAGTATGGATGATCTTGGGTTATTTAACGGCACTCGATAATTACTTTAAACCTGCTAATGCGTTGCCATTTTTCGAAAAGGTAAAACGAAGAAAAGTATTGCGAAGCTTTACCTTTCAGGCACTTTATGCTCTTGTAAAATGCCAGGTAGCAATGGAAAGCAACTGGTGTATGATATGGACCATTTATGATGCACTGGAGAACAATCCCCGTTACAAACAAGATTTGCGTGAAGAGGCCAGGGATATTATCAAATCATATTTACTTCTTTATAAGTCTTCGTGTTGATCGGCTTTCGTGGTATTGTTTTTCTGTGCCGGTGACAAGGCTATATCCACAACATCTATCATACTGTCGATATAATGAAAAGTGACCCCTTTAACATACTTCTCATCAATATCTTCAATATCTTTTCTGTTGTACTCCGAAATTATGATATCAGTAATTTTCGCACGTTTTGCAGCAAGAATCTTCTCTTTAATACCACCCACAGGAAGCACTTTTCCTCGAAGAGTGATCTCTCCTGTCATGGCTACATTGGTTTTCACAACTCTTTTGGTAAATACAGAGACCAGTGAAGCAAACATTGTGATACCTGCCGATGGTCCATCTTTTGGGGTGGCTCCTTCGGGAACATGGATATGCACATTTTTTTCTGTAAATGTTATTTCAGACAATCCCAGCATTTCGGCATGAGAACGGATATATTCCAGGGCAAGAGTGGCCGACTCTTTCATTACATCACCGAGGTTGCCGGTAAGGGTTAACACGCCCTTTCCCTTGCTGACAGAGGCTTCAACAAAAAGTATCTCGCCACCGGATGCAGTCCATGCAAGACCGGTGACTACACCGAATGTGGGGTTAATCAACCGTTGCTCTTTCTTATATACAGGTATACCCAGAATTTTTTCCAGGTCGTTTTTATCGATGGCAGCATCAATATCCTTGTCCTGCATAACAATCTGTTTAGCACGGATACGGGCAACCTTAGCAATACGTTTCTCCAAAGCCCTAACACCTGACTCCCTAGTATAGTTCTCTATGATACTCTTTAGCGTGGCTTTAGGGAATTTCAATTGGGCCGCTTTTAGCCCATGCTCTAGTAACTGCTTCGGGATTAAGTGTCTTTTGGCAATCTCCACTTTCTCTTCCATAAGGTATCCCGACAGGTTGATGATCTCCATCCTGTCACGCAGAGCAGGATGTACAGTGCTAAGTGTGTTAGCCGTAGCAATGAACATCACCCTGCTAAGGTCATACTCTGTCTCAAGATAGTTGTCGTAGAAAGCAGTGTTTTGCTCAGGGTCGAGGACCTCAAGCAGGGCAGAGGCAGGATCGCCACTGAAGGTGTTGGTGCTGATCTTATCCACTTCGTCGAGCACAAAAACCGGGTTCGAAGACTTTGCTTTTTTTATGCTTTGAAGTATCCTGCCCGGTAATGCACCGATATAAGTCTTTCTGTGTCCACGGATTTCAGCTTCGTCTCTGATACCTCCCAGCGACATCCGTATGTATTTTCTCCCAATAGCACGGGCTATCGACTTCCCTAGTGATGTCTTCCCTACACCGGGCGGGCCCACCAAACAGAGTATCGGTGATTTGAGATCGTTCTTTAACTTTATCACTGCCAGATACTCAATAATGCGTTCTTTGATCTTCTCTAAACCGTAATGGTCATCATCCAATATCTTAGCAGCTCGCTTTAGATCGAAACTGTCGCTCGTATATTCCCCCCATGGAAGCTCTGCCAGGAATTCAAGATAGTTCATCTG
>JAVVFR010000242.1:0-3498 GCA_032250595.1 Bacteroidales bacterium
TCATCAGGCTTGCAGTTTGGTTTGTCCACTTTATTTATAACTACGATAGGTCTTAACCCCAATTCCAACGCCTTTTGTAAGACAAAACGGGTTTGTGGCATAGGCCCTTCAAAAGCATCAACGATCAACAGCACGCCATTGGCCATATTTAATACACGCTCTACCTCACCACCAAAGTCGGAGTGCCCCGGTGTATCGATAATATTTATCTTTGTTCCTTTATAACGAACGGAAACGTTTTTGGAGAGTATTGTAATACCTCGCTCGCGTTCCAGGTCTGTGGAGTCAAGGATGAGATCTTCCACCTTCTGGTTCTCCCTGAACAGCTTCACCTGGTGAAGTAACCGGTCGACCATAGTGGTTTTTCCGTGATCAACATGCGCTATGATAGCTATATTTCGTATTTCCATGAATGCTCCGTTTCTATTTACTGCAAAAGTATGGAAAATATAGTTGCTGGCTGGATAAATATCACTCTATTATACGTTGGTCATATTATAATTTTTTCCATTTTTGCATGAGCTAACAATAAAAGAAAATCTATCTGTTTTGAAAAAATATCCTATTGTCCCCGGACGTATGCTGAACACCCCGTCAGCGACAGCAGAACGTATTGCATTTCTACAAGACGAAGGATACCACATCAAGGATATATCGGATTTTAACATAGCGTTTAACAGTATCCAAAACAAAATCGAGTCATTTGTTGGTACAGTAGAGATGCCACTGGGACTGGTTGGGCCGCTGTTATTTAATGAGAACAATACTTCATCGTATGTTTTTTGCTTGGGCGGAACCCTTGAGGGCGCTCTTATCGCCAGTATGAACCGTGGTGCAAAAGCAATAAGCCGGAGTGGCGGTTTTTATGCCTCTGTAATACATCAAAAAATGGTGCGCTCTCCATTATTTATCCTGTCATCGATAGAAGAAGCGGAAAAATTTAAACAATGGATTGTCATTCAATATGATAGCGTAAAGCGCATTGCAGAAAAACACTCCAATCATGCCCGGTTGTTATATATTGATCCTGTTGTTACCGGTTGTAATGTCCATGTAAATTTTTATTATTCTACTGGTGATGCTTCAGGACAGAATATGACCACCACCTGCACATGGCATGCGGTGTTATGGGTAGTAAAGGCGTTTGAAAAAGAGTGCAAGATAAGGATTGAAGATTTTGTTATAGAAGGAAACAGCAGTTCGGATAAAAAAGTATCCTATGCTGCCATTGAAAAGGGAAGGGGTATCTATGTAATAGCCAAATGTCATTTGAAAGAGAAAGAAATACAGAAAGTTTTTCGTACGACATCAGAAAAGATGTTAAAATTTTTTCATGCCTCGCAAACGATGGCTTCAATAAACAGAATGGTTGGTTATAATATCAATGCTGCCAATGCTATTGCTGCAATTTTTCTGGCCACCGGACAAGATCTTGCTTCTATCCATGAGTCATCGGTTGCTATTCTCTCTATTGAAAAAGCTAAAGAAGGGTTAAATATCTCATTAACGTTACCCAATCTGGTAGTAGGCACTGTTGGGGGAGGTACCAATCTGCCGGCGCAGCAGGAGGCGCTTCAGTTGATGGGGTGTGCCGGCAATGGAAAAGTGCAACGCTTTGCTAAATTGATCGCCGGTTTTACGTTGGCACTTGAAATGTCGACATTGGCAGCCATCGTAAGTGGTGGTTTTGCCAAAGCACACGAATCACTCGGAAGAAACAAACCGGTTAAGTGGCTTACCAGAAGTGAAATTTCCGCCGACCTGGTAAGGAGATGCCTCATCAAAGAGGTAGCTTCCATAAATGAGCTTACCATTACCATCGGAAAAGAGTATGATGCTGACAACAGCATTATCAATACTATTGCTAACCGGGTGAATAACAAGCCAATAGGTTTCTTCCCTGCCACTTTGCACTATCCATACAATAATAAGCTTGTAAATCAAAATATTATCCTGAAATCGAAACCCCTCGACCATGAAGTAATCAAAGGATTGCATATTATCGCTGCTTCCATTGATCCTGAGCTGTCAGATCTGCTATGGAAATACAAAAAACATATTGAATACCATAATTGTCACCTGAAAGAGACCGCTATATATGAACAACTTTATGATGCCGGGTTCTCGTGTACACCAAAGTATTTTGGAAAACTTATCGATGTAAATAGAGAAATTTATATTTTGTTGCTGGAGTGGCTTAACACTGAAGAGGTTGTGCATATTGACTCTCAGGAGAAACCCTGCCTGTGGACAAACCAACAGATAAAACAGGTTATAAAGGAAATCAGCAACGTGCATAATTATTTTTTGATCAACCCGGCTCCCCATCCGGTAATGCCTTTCAGCCCGCATGAGGCAATACCACTTTATGATAAATTTCTTTCAGTGATGATGACAGAAACCTTGTCGGAAAAGAAAAAAATTCGCCTAAGACAGCTTAAAGAACAGCTACTGCTATTAATAGAAAAGTGGCATAACAATATTAGTATCCCAAAAACATTAATACATAATGATTTAAACCCGAGAAATATTGCAATACGAACCAATGGAAAACCTGCAATCTATGATTGGGAGCTTGCCATGATCGATTTTCCTCACCGTGACATTATTGAGTTGTTGTCGTTTGTTCTTCAGGAGAAGTTTTTGCCTGAACAACTCTTTGATTTGCTTGATTACCATTATGAAGTTGCAGTAAAAAACAGCAAAGTGTCCGAAAAAGAGTGGTTTCAAGGATATCTTTATTCCACTGCTCTATATATTGCTACCAGACTCTCATTTTATGATGTGGCAGGAATACATGCTGAATATCCTTTTACGGAACGAGTGTTTAACACCACCTTACAAATAGAGGAGATGATAAATAAGAAATATTTCAACCTGCAATAAAATCAATATTTGTTTTATTATGATGAAAAGAAGTAGTAAAGTAAACATAATCTTTTTTGTTCTTATTGCAGTTATGTCATTGTTGTACGGATACCATAAGTCATCGCAATACGGACCTTACTCCATGCACCATTGGCGCCAGTCCGACTGTCTGTCAATAGCATTAAACTATTATGAGAAGAATTCAGGTTTTTTTCAACCGGAAATTAATTGGACAAATATTGACGGAAAGCAAAAGGTAGTTAGCGAATTCCCTGCTATCTACTATACTGTGGCTCAACTGTGGAAAATGTTTGGTAAAGAGGAAATTATCTTTAGATTACTGAATCTCTCAATAATGATTTTTGGTTTCTTTCATCTTTTTTTACTTGGTAAAAGATTACTCGTTAATGAGTTTTGGGCCGGTTTTGTTGTGCTATTTCTTTTTACTTCACCATTACTCGCATTTTATGCCAATAATTTCCTGTCGAACGCTCCGGCTTTTGGGTTAGTGCTTATAGCCTGGTATTACATGTACCTCTTCTATGCTGAAAAAAAATCAATAGGTTTTATAATAGGTACCCTCTTTTTTCTGTTGGCCGGTATGCTGAAAATAACTGCCCTGCTCTCGTT
>JAVVFR010000243.1:0-3494 GCA_032250595.1 Bacteroidales bacterium
ACTCGATGCAATATTTGAAATGATACCCGTAAATACTATAACAAATGTTAATATGGTGCTGCGGGAATTTAATACCAATAAACGGATAAGCGCATTTATCAAGCCGCTTTGTTCAGCAATACCAATACCTAACATGGCTACCAATACAATACCCAGTGGCGCAAAACTGGTAAAGTTGTTTACCATTTCCAGCAAAATGAGATGTATCCCGTCACGCGTTAGCAGGTTGACCGGTTCAACAATTTCTTTTGTGCCCGGATGTACCACTTCCCATCCCAACCAATAGCCTATTGCTGAAAAGACCAAAGCAAGAAGTGCGAAAATAGCAAATAAGGTTGCCGGATGGGGCAAGGCATTCCCTGCTCGTTCAGTCCAGTTAAGCATCCGCTGGAAAAAACTTACATTTTGTCTCTTTTTACGCATATGTACATAGTTTCATTACTGTACTATTTTGTGGTGCAATAATACAAAAGTATAATCATTGTTCTATAAAAATATTAATTAACAATCCAAAATGCTATAAAACTCACTTTTTCAATAAATTGAAAAATCAGTAAAAAAGAGACTGTGTTTTTTGCATAGAAATCGTTACTTTT
Organism: Bacteroidales bacterium; assembly: GCA_032250595.1. Taxonomy (GTDB): domain Bacteria; phylum Bacteroidota; class Bacteroidia; order Bacteroidales; family SKPS01; genus SKPS01. The sequence goes on from JAVVFR010000243.1 coordinate 597, forward strand.
ACAAATAAAACTTAATTAAACACATCTCTTTATGGAAAAAATAGCATTGAACCTCGAAAACCTTGATAAAGTATTTCCATCAGACTTTACACCTGAGCAAATTGCAAAAGCAAAAACACTTTTTCTAAAACGATTGGCCCATGTTGCACATGCCTATTATGGGGGCAAAATACAGACTGTTCCCAAAGCTCCTGTAATTGGTTTTAACTGGTTTAATGTTTGGTATACTCCCGGTGTTTCGGATATCTCTACCAGTATTCGTGATGATAATGATTTATCGTATGAACTGACCAACAGAGGCAATATGGTTGCAGTAGTGAGTGACTCTACCAGAGTATTGGGTGATGGCGACTGCACTCCTCCGGGCGGACTGGGAGTGATGGAAGGCAAGGCTTTTTTAATGAAGTATCTCGGAGGCATTGATGCAGTGGCACTATGTGTTGATAGCAAAAACGAGAAGGGAGAAAACGATCCGGAAAAGATCATCGATTTTGTGAAGATGGTACAACCTAGTTTCGGAGCCATTAATCTGGAAGATATTTCACAACCCAACTGCTTTAAGGTACTTGATGTATTACGTGAGGAGTGTGATATTCCGGTGTGGCATGATGATGCACAGGGAACTGCCTGTGTTACCCTGGCGGGGTTTATCAATGCATTAAAACTAACCGGAAAAAATGTTGGTGATGTTAACATTGTATTGTTTGGCGCTGGAGCTTCCAATACTACTATTGCCCGGCTGCTTATCGCTGATGGTGCCAACCCGAAAAAAATGATTGTTTTTGATTCGAAAGGGGGTCTTCATGACAAACGCTCAGATATACGTGAAGACAGCCGTTTTTATCGTAAGTGGGAACTTTGCCAAACGACCAACCCGGGTCATATTAACACTATGGATGAAGCTATGAAAGGAGCTGATGTATTGATAGCATTATCAAAACCCGGACCTGATGTTATACATACATCATGGATTGACAGCATGGGTGATAAACCAATAATTTTTGCCTGCGCTAACCCAATCCCTGAGATATATCCTTATAAAGCTAAAGAACATGGTGCATTTATTGTGGCAACAGGCCGTGGCGACTTCCCCAATCAGGTTAACAACTCTATCGGATTCCCCGGTATTCTTAAAGGAGCCCTTTTGGTCAGAGCAAAGAAAATTACCGACAATATGGCTATCGCAGCAGCACACTCTCTGGCAAATTTTGCTGAGAAAAGAGGAATCAACCCCGAAAATATTGTCCCTACTATGGATGAAGCTTCCGTATTCCCGGAAGAAGCAGCTGACGTAGCCATGCAAGCCATTAAAGATGGTGTTGCAAGAGTTGAAATGTCGTACGAAGAAGCATTTAAAATGGCCGAACGAGATATCAGATATGCCAGAGAGATTACTAAATGCATTACCGATGAAGGTTTTTTAACCCAACCCAAAGAGGAGATGCTGAAGGATGCGCTACAGTGGGCAATCGAACAGGTATGAGTAAACACTATTAAATATTTTTTTATAACTACTATTATCTCTCTTTTCTTTAGTTATTAATAACAGTTTTCTTATTTTTGCCTGAAAATCTGCTGTATCAATGTATAATTATTTTTCAGGTCAACTGGTAGAGTTAACACCCACTTTTGCTGTTATTGAATGCAATGGTGTTGGATATCATCTCAATATATCTCTTAATACATATATGGCGATCAAAGATCTCCGCGAGGTAAAATTATTTACGCATTTTGTTGTCCGGGAAGACATACAACTGTTGTATGGTTTTTTTACCAAAGAAGAGTGTGAGGTCTTTAAACATCTTTTAACGGTTAGTGGTATCGGCCCTAATACTGCAAGGGTAATTTTGTCGTCACTTACCGGTGAAGAGGTTGTGCATGCAATACTTGGCGAAGAAGTTGCTGTCTTTCAACAAATAAAGGGTATTGGTGGAAAAACCGCACAGCGTGTCATTATCGATTTAAAAGACAAAATTGGTAAAGTATTTGAACAGACTGAATTAAAAATCCCATCACACAATAGAGTAAAGAACGAAGCGTTATCTGCATTAGTTTTATTAGGCTTTAATAAAAGTCAAGTCGAGAAAGTAATAGAAAAAGTTTACAACTCTTTTGAAAACCGGGATGATGTAGGGCTGTTAGTAAAACAGTGTTTGAAACTATTATAATAAGTAACGAAAAAGTTGATAAGGGATTGGAGAAGATACTGATAAATATAATAAGAGGCATTGTAGTCCTCTTTTTGTTTATGACCATATTCACAACCAGTGCGAAAAAAGGACCTGTTTTATCGAGCTATAATACTTATTTGGTAGCAGATACTCCTGATACGCCCCCTTTGCATTATCCGTTACCTGTTCCCACAGGCATTCCTTTGTTAGACACATTGAAACATCCCCTGTTTCTTGAACCTGATGTATTGGAAGGTTATTTTGAGTATGACCCCACTACTAATTCCTATATTTATAAAAAGAAAATCGGCGATTTGGAGATTGACAGGCCGGTGGCTATTGGGTTTAAAGATTATCTTGAATTAAACAACCGGCAGGCCTTGTCAAAATATTGGCGAGAACGAACAAAACTCGATGCCTCTTCAGGACACACCGGATTAATCCCACCGATAAAAGTACATAGTGAGGCTTTCGACAGAGTATTTGGCGGCAGCACGGTAGATATCCGTCCGCAAGGCTCAGCAGAACTGATATTCGGAGTGAAAGCCAATGTCAGAGAAGACCCCAACCTCACCATTAAGCAGCGCCGGCATGTTAACTTCGACTTTAAAGAGAAGATTCAAATGAATGTGATGGCACAGGTAGGAGATAAAATTAATTTTGGCCTGAACTATAATACAGAAGCTACTTTCGATTTCGACAATAAAACAAAACTGGCATACGAAGG
>JAVVFR010000244.1:0-3493 GCA_032250595.1 Bacteroidales bacterium
GCACAAGCTATTGAACGCAGAGCAGAGTTAGTAAATCAAACCGATGATTTTTTTGAACGGATGAAAGAGATGGAGCGTTTACGGATCACCCTATGGGCTGAAGCAGTAAAACAACGTGCCGAGTTAGTAAATACAACAGATGATCTTTTTAATACACTAAAAAAAGAAGAGCGAAAGAGAGTTGAATTATGGGCAAAAGCATATAAACGCCTCAGCCAGGCCGACACATCAGAAAATCTGAACTTCTACTTTGATATTATTGCCGGAAATAAAACCATCCCCGTAGTGATAACCGACCAGAAAGATAATATCAAAACGGCTGCCAATGTCGACTTTGATCTTCGTAATGTAGAGGTCCTTGAAGGTGAACGAAAACGCCAGTTTCTTCAATATGAACCCATCGTATCATACGATTACGGAACTATTAGCATTATATATTATAAAGAATCGAAAATTTATGTCAGGCTGAAAAATATCCTTGATAATCTCGTGCAATCATTTCTTTCTGACGTGGTAAGCAGCTCTGCAGCTGTTCCTGTTATTATCACCGACAGTTCACATACAGAAGTGATCGCTTTTGGAAACCTCGATTCATCGATTATCGAAAATCCTGCTCTTCTCAGACAGAAACTAAATAAAATGCAAGCAGACAACCAACCTATTGATATAGAGCTTGTTGGACATGGAAAAAGCTATATTTTCTATGAAAATTCTGCTCTCTTCACAGGCTTACAGGATATGATTCATTATCACATCAGTGATTTTTTGGAAGAAGTAGTAACAAATTCTGCCTCTGTTCCTGTAATCGTTACCGATAATACCCATATCAATGTTGTTGTAGCCGGTGGAGGTATTGAAAAGAAAGACTACAATACACCGGAAAAATTACAAAGGATGCTTCGAAAAATGAAAGCACAAAATACCCCAATAGAAATTGACCTCCCACTGCAAGGAAAAAGATATATTTATTACGAAAACTCGTTTTTGCTGACCCAGTTGAGATACGCTCCTATCATACAGTTTCTACTGGTAGGTTTGCTGATGTTTGCTATTTATGTATTATTGAATATCACCCGGCGGTCTGAACAAGATCAGGTATGGGCAGGCATGGCCAAAGAGACAGCACATCAACTGGGCACACCGGTCTCTTCATTACTCGCTTGGCTGGAACTCCTTCGTATGGAATACTCAGATCAAAAACTAGTAAGTGAAGTAATTAATGATGTAAAACGCCTGGAAATCATCACCGAAAGGTTCTCACGCATAGGAAGTAAACCGGTACTCGAAAATGTTAATCTCTATCAGGTAATCAATGAATCGGTGGAGTATATGAAGTTTCGTACCTCATCAAAAGTGCATTATATCATCAAAGCCGATGATGCAGTTAAAGAGTTGAAAATACCCCTTAACAAAAACCTGTTTCAATGGGTGATTGAAAATCTGCTCAAAAATGCAGTTGATGCCATGAACAGTGTCGGAGTGATAAATATTGAAATGACTGATACCGGCAATTCTATTACTACAGATATTATTGATACCGGTAAAGGGATACCTAAATCGAAAGTAAAAATGGTATTCTCTCCGGGATACACTACAAAGAGACGTGGCTGGGGCCTTGGCCTCTCTCTTTCTGAACGGATCATAAAGAAATACCACAGAGGACGTATTTATGTTAAGTCCACTGTGGTAGGTAAAGGTACCACCTTCCGGATAATATTGAAAAAATAGTTCCGGAAAAAGGCTATTGTACTATTCTCTCCTTTGGATAACGGATCACATAAGTAAAGACCACCTTTTTTGTTTCCTGTGGTGCCAGTAGCTCATGCCATGTCAACATACCGGTATTTGAATTATAAATTGCCCCCTCAAGCGATTGTTCATCAAAAAACACCTTGATCTCCGAATCTCCCGAAACAGGTATCTGGTCCTGTATGGTTACTTCTGTTGGAATGCTCTTCTTATTTCTTACCGTTACCTCAATGGTAATTGTTTTCTCCTTGTTTTGCCCGATAATTTTGGTTATCTCTTTATCTTTCAATTTCTTTCGATCTACCGCAATACCTTGGTCACGACCCAGAGAGATATCCAGGGTGTCTTCAATCGTATTTGGGTCAATTGTAGCAGTGCCTACAAAGGTATTCTGAAAATATATGTTGGCCTGTCCGGGAAGCAAATTCAATGACTCCCAGCCCGTGAGACGTGCTGTGAGATAAGCTTCCCGGTCTACCTTTGGAACCACATAATGCCGGTAAGTAGATGGGATATCCTTCTCCATTACATTTACCTGATGCGATTTGCCATCAGACGGGATATTGTAATTTAAGTCAATCCTGAATTCAACATTTGCCATATTGGTTATCTGTTGCATGTAATCAAGTGGCTGTTTGGCAACAGCACCTGCATTATAAACATCTTTACTGATACTTTCACTTTTACTTTTGGATTCTTCTACATCCAATAGAAAATTCGAAGTTCGAGATGTTGAAATAACTGCCACACCGGGAGAGTAGAAACGGAGATACCATGTAGAAAGTACCGGTTTGTCATTAGAACGATTTGGATTCATAGTTGAAAGTGTAAGCTTTACATTATCCCAATCTTCACCGGTATTTTGTAAAATATGTGCCTTATAATTGAGCTGCACCGGATCGGATGTGTTATCAGCCCGCAAATCATACGATGGTGACCAACTTGCATTGTTTACATAATAGTTTACAAAAATTGATCCCGAAGTAACATATTTGGAAGAAACGGTTACAATGATCTGATACAAATGCTTTGCAGGTATCTGATTCTCTGACTCCAATCGTTGTTTATATTGATTTAATTCATTATAACGTAATTGCAACTTTGTTTTTAAATTACTGGCATTATGCATTGCTTTTCGTAAGTCTAACAACGCATCGTTGATCTCATGGATCTTTTTTCGATAAAAATCCATGGCGTCCATAAAAAGGGGAAGACTGTCCGATTTTCCTTGTCCATTCATCAGCTTATTGTTCTCAAGCATATTCTTCTCCTTTGTCCAGGCACTTTGTTTATAAGTAAGCCGCTCTATCTCAAATCCCAAATCAGTAAGCGAATCCTGAATCCTTCTTAGTTTATTGATGATCGATTGTGGTACCGGATTCTCCTTTTTAGCACCGGGTTGCACATACGCTGTATTATACTTGACTCCCATGATTATGAAATTCCCTTCTCCTCCCGCTTTAATACTTGTTGTATTTAAATAAGGTGAAACACCTTCAAAAACAAACTCCGAAATACCGGCAGAGACATTAACCTTAGTCGTGCGTGTTATCTGTGCTCCCTGTAAAAAAACAGTAACATCACTTATTTGTGATTTAACTTTTGTGATCTCTTCGGCCCCCGCATATATTGCAAATACCATTATTAGAGATAATGTGAATACTACTTTTCTGAACATAATAGTTTTAGTTTTGTTTATACTTGTATAGAAAGCGGTACAAATATACAGCAGTTAGGTTCAAAG
>JAVVFR010000245.1:0-3463 GCA_032250595.1 Bacteroidales bacterium
TTCAGACTTTCGGGAAAACCCATTTATTTTTTATTTTTACGCGGATTTTATCACAGAGTTTCCAGAAAGGCAGTAAAGAATGAAAATCGCAAGTAAATATGATCCGGGAAGTGTCGAGGAGAAGTGGTACTCGTATTGGATGAAGAATGGTTTTTTCAGATCGGAACCGGACGACCGGGAACCTTATACCATTGTAATACCTCCTCCTAATGTCACAGGCGTATTGCACATGGGTCATATGCTGAACAACACCATTCAGGACATCCTTGTCAGACGGGCACGCATGCTGGGATACAACACCTGTTGGGTACCCGGTACCGATCACGCTTCTATCGCTACTGAAGCCAAAGTCGTTAATAAACTCAAAGAAGAGGGTATTGACAAGTCACTTTTAACACGTGAAGAATTTTTATCGCATGCCTGGCAATGGAAAGAGGAACACGGTGGCATTATCCTCGAACAACTAAAAAAACTGGGTGCCTCATGCGACTGGAAACGAACCAACTTCACCATGGATAATCATTATTATGATTCAGTACTCGATGTATTTATTGACCTTTACGAAAAAGGGCTTATCTATCGTGGAGTACGTATGGTTAATTGGGACCCACAGGCACTTACAGCTGTTTCTGATGAAGAGGTAAACTATAAAGAAGAACAATCGGCTCTATATTACGTAAACTATCGCATCGAAGGCACTACAAACAAATATGTCACCATCGCTACCACAAGGCCTGAAACAATCCTGGGCGACACAGCAGTATGTGTGAATCCGAATGATGAAAGATATAAACACCTCCATGGTAAAAATGTGATCGTGCCTATGATCAACCGTGTTGTACCGATCATTACAGACACATACGTAGATATGGAGTTTGGGACAGGGTGTCTGAAGATCACCCCTGCTCATGACATCAACGACTATGAGATAGGCCAGAAATACAACCTTAAGGTAATTGATATCTTTAATGATGACGGCACATTAAGTGAGAAAGCGGAACTATTTATCGGCACCGGCCGTTTTGAAGCCAGAAAATTGTCGGTCGACCTGCTTAAAAAACTACAATGTCTGGTAAAAACAGAACCCTATACAAACAACATCGGTTATTCAGAGCGTACTGATGTAGTGATTGAGCCAAAACTATCGATGCAGTGGTTCTGTAAGATGAAAGAGATAGCAGTACCGGCACTGGAGGCGGTAATGACAGATACAGTAAAGTTTCATCCAGCCAAGTTCAAAAATGTATATCGCCATTGGATGGAACATATCCGTGACTGGTGTATCTCCAGACAGCTATGGTGGGGACAACGGATCCCGGTATTTTATCTTCCCGACAACAAAATGGTAGCCGCTAAAAGTGCAGAAGAAGCTATTCAAAAAGTACTGGATCAATACGGAATAACTGTTACTGCCACAGACCTTACACAAGACCCCGATGTGCTCGACACCTGGTTCTCCTCGTGGCTTTGGCCTATGGCTGTATTCGATGGGATAAGAGATCCTGACAACAAAGATATTCAGTATTATTATCCTACCAACGACCTGGTAACCGCACCTGAGATACTCTTTTTCTGGGTGGCAAGAATGATCATGGCCGGATATATATACCGGAATGAGATCCCCTTTAAAAATGTGTACCTTACCGGCATCGTTAGAGATAAAAAAGGACGGAAAATGTCGAAACAGCTAGGCAACTCCCCCGATCCTATCAAACTAATGGACCAATACGGTGCTGATGGAGTAAGAGTGGGTATGCTCCTCACCTCCCCCGCCGGAAACGATCTTCCTTTTGATGAAGCACTCTGTGAACAAGGGCGTAACTTCTCTAATAAAATATGGAACGCCTTACGCCTGATCAAAGGATGGAAAGAAGATAGTAATATACCACAACCTTCATACGCTTCTACCGCTACCAACTGGTTTGATAACAAGCTGCAACAAACGATAAAAACCATCGATGTTTTATATGAAAATTATAAACTCTCAGAAGCACTTATGGCTGTCTATAAACTTATATGGGACGACTTCTGCTCATGGTATCTCGAGATCATAAAGCCGGCATATCAACAACCTATTGATAGCAATACACTAAAAACTACCACTCAATTCTTCGAAACTCTGATGAAAGTTTTACATCCTTTTATGCCATTTATCAGTGAAGAAGTGTGGCATCATCTAAAAAAAAGAGGTGAAAACGAAGATATTACTATTGAAAAGATGCCTCTTGCAAAGAGATTTGACAAAACCATACTTGAACAGTTCGACCATACCGCAGTTATCGTTAATGCTATCCGGAATATACGACAAGAAAAAAATATTCCAAACAAAAAACACTTAACACTGCTGATGAAAAACAATGCTGACGATCTGCCGGTGTATAAATCTGTGATCACAAAACTTGCCAACCTCACTGCTTTTGAAACAACTGATACAATACCCGAAAAGGTAGTTTCATTTGTCGTTAAGGCCGATGAATTTTTTATTCCTATTACTGAAGATGTAAATTATGAAGAAGCATTGGAGAAATTAAAGAAAGATCTTCAATATACCAAGGGATTCCTTAAGACCATCGATAGCAAATTATCAAATGAAAAGTTTATTAACCATGCTCCTCAGCAGGTTGTTGACAGTGAAAAGAAAAAACGTGCTGATGCCATAGCAAGAATAGCTGTATTAGAGAAACAAATCAATGCTTTGCAATAATTCATAAAGAAAAAATCTACCATGTAATGCCATGAAACAGTTTATCACCCCCCTTCTTACCGGTATATTGTTTTGGTGCGCTGTTCCGGGATATAGCCAGTATCAAAAGAGTGCTGAATATGTTACCATTGGAGCCAACGCCGGAGTAGGTGTTATTTCCGTACTTTTAAAAGGTATTGTGATAATCAATTCTGAGCTCAATGAATTTATGAACACCAGTTATTTAACGATTAAAAAGCCTCCCGTTTTTCAACTCTCAGGTGATTATCATATCAACAAAAATATTAGCATTGGCATCGCAGGAGCATATCACCCGGTTAGTATTTCATGGGATGATCCTGATATCCCCAGTGTTGACAATGATGGACGAATAGGTGACTTTGAAATGAGTCTTAACCGAATTAACATTGGTATTCGAGGATTAATACATTATGACTATACCGATAATGTGGATCTATACAGTGGTATCAGACTGGGTGTCAATATCTGGAATGTTAACTTCTCCTCTCATGACCCGGAGATCAATGAAGGATTTCATGCGCTCAATAATTTTCCATCAGGAATAATGCCCGGATTTCAGATCATCCCTTTTGGCATCACTGTTTATCTCGAAGATATTATTGGTTTGAATGCTGAATTTTGTATTGGACAGCCATATTTCCTTACTGCCGGGGTAAAAATGAAGTTCTGATGATCCGGGATAGCTGGGTGCTGTTTTTCCTGGCCAATCTTCTACTTTTGCGCTCTTTGCGGATAACC
>JAVVFR010000246.1:0-3432 GCA_032250595.1 Bacteroidales bacterium
AGAGAACTTACGGCAGTTATTGCTCTCTCCTCCATTGGGACAAAAATCTGTTTTAGCTATCGACCCGGGGTTTCGTACAGGCTGTAAAGTAGTTTGTCTGAACAACAACGGCAATCTGCTCCACAACGAAACCATCTATCCCAACCCTCCTCAGAATGAGAAAAAACAAGCTGCAAAAAAAATCCTCTCATTGGTAAATGCCTATAATATTGATGCCATAGCTATAGGTAATGGTACGGGCGGGAGGGAGATGGAGGCACTGCTAAAAAAGGTACGGTTCGACAAGGATGTTACCGCAGTAATGGTCAATGAATCGGGAGCCTCCATATACTCTGCATCAAAAGTAGCACGGGAGGAGTTCCCCGACTACGACATCACTGTAAGGGGAGCAGTATCTATTGGACGGCGGTTACAAGACCCTCTGGCAGAGCTGGTGAAGATTGACCCAAAATCTATCGGGGTCGGGCAGTACCAGCACGATGTTAATCAGAAAGCGCTGGCACAAAGCCTCGAAGATACTGTAATCAGTGTAGTGAATCAGGTGGGTGTGGAAGTAAATACCGCAAGTAAACAACTCCTTGCTTTTGTCTCCGGAATAGGGCCCCTGTTAGCGGAGAATATTATAAAGTACAGGAAAGAGAATGGGTCGTTCAAAGCAAGAGACGCGCTTAAAAATATACCAAGGTTCGGAGCAAAAGCATTTGAACAGGCCGCCGGATTTCTGCGTATCAGAAACGGGATTAACCCACTCGACAACACCGCAGTACACCCCGAAGCCTATTCTGTTGTCGGGAAAATGGCAAAAAAATACAACACTGATGTTACCGGCCTTATCGAAAATCCGGAAATAAAATCTGTCATCAATTTGCATGACTTTGTCACAGCTAAATTCGGACTCCCTACACTCTCCGATATCATAAAAGAACTCGAGAAACCGGGAAGAGACCCCAGGGCTAAATTTGAGTTTTTTGAATTCGAAAAAAATGTAAATAGTATCAAAGACCTGAAACAGGGAATGTTACTCCCCGGTATTGTTACCAATATAACTGCTTTTGGTGCCTTTGTTGATATTGGCGTGCATCAGGATGGCCTTATCCATATCAGCCAGGTGGCCGATGAGTTTGTTGATGATATCAATAATTATCTAACGCTTAACCAGAAAATCAAAGTCAAAGTGTTGCATATCGAGCCGGAAAGAAAAAGAATTCAGCTAACCTTGCGTTCGACTGACTAATATATCCGTTGCCTTATTTATGACTTTTTTCATCAATTTTTTTATCTTTACTGTTAATTTCAAAATATAACAGGATCCTATGTCAATAAGAAAAACGGCTGCTTTGTTTATGACTTTCCTGCTGATCGCTGTATGCTATACGCTACCGGTGCAAAGCCAGTGGATCAGAGGCGGCGTTACAATTGGAACGAACCTCAGCCAGGTGGATGGTGATGAAGTTTACGGGTTTAAAAAATTTGGATTTCATGGCGGTGCAGTAGGTATCATACCATTAAAAAACAATTTTTTGTTTAGCCTGGAGACATTATACTCTCAAAAAGGAGCTTATCAGAACGACAGAAGCTATTACTACGACGCTTATCACCTAAAACTCGACTACGTTGAAATCCCTGTTATGTTACAATTTAACGACCGTGATATTTTTACTGCCGGTTTAGGTTTCTCTTATGCCAGGCTTGTTGACATAAGGGAGTGGGAACATGGTGAGAGGACTAATGTTACTTTACGTGGCGACAGTGCGGCTTACAGCCGATCTGATTATACCATTTTTGCCGATGTCCGCTTCAGGCTCTATCAACGTCTCTCTTTCAACGTAAGATACCAATACTCCATTGCTCCTATACGTACTCGTACGTATAATCCTGACATATACCGTTCATGGACACGCAAGCAATACAACAACCTGCTGTCATTCAGGCTCATCTATGTGTTTAATGAGCCTGTTCCCGAGAAAAAGAGAAAGAAAGATGAAGATTAGAATCCTTTGCTGGTTTCTTTACTTTTTTTCAGCATATTTATCGGTCTGATACTGTTTTGCAGCTTTCACAAAACGTTTGGCAAGTGGTGCAGAGAAGGAGTGGCCATTTCTCATCCTTTCGGGATGCCACTGCACTGCCATCAAAAACGGACTGCCGGCAGTATCAATCCTGTGAATGGCTTCAATTAATCCATCATCTGCCCATGCTGCATTAAACAAACCTTCCCCAAGCTCCCTGATACCTTGATGATGTGAAGAGTTGACAGTGTCACTGGATATCCCCCCGTTAAGATGAAACAACCACGACCGGTCTGAAACGGAAACAGGATGAGAAGCATCAAAATCCTTATTATCATTTCGATGTATCAATGAATCAGAATATTGAAAAGGGATATCTGCATACAGCGACCCTCCGAAATAGACATTGAGAATCTGCAATCCTCGACAGATGCCCAGGATAGGCATATCTGCCTCCAAAGCTTTCCCTATAAGTGCCATCTCTAACGTGTCGCGGTAAAAGTCAATGGAGCAAAGCGCCGTATCTTCATCTCTGTTATAAAACCCGGGATGAACATCCGCCCCGCCACTCAATAGCAACGCAGAACATTCTTCCAGTCTGATAAGGGCACTGTCAATAGGGATATGATAAAGATCAATTAAAATTATATTGGAATCAACAGCTTGCAGCCATTGAGCATATCGCGTATAATGATCATTATCTATATACTTTGAAATACCTATGGTGATCTTATCCTGCCCGTCGCCGGATTTGTGATCTTTGCAACACCATACCGCTAAACCGGTAATGATAATTACTATAAGCAATATTCGTGAAACAATTTTTTGCATTATTAAAATGTATCAAAGATTTTTCAAAGATATAAATTATTACAAAGGTAACAATATCACAAATAGAAATCCTTAGTAAGCGCATGAAAAGAAGGATGTCTGGTGCCATCATTACACTTCAGCACAATGGTATCATTGGTCACTTTTTCAGGGAAACTGTTTCTATAAGCGAGTAAAACACGTTTTGGAGAAACATGTGCACGGTCTTTCACCATAGTTTTCTTCTCAAGCATAAACCCTTCAGCAGTGGCATGATAATGAAACAGTGACAGAGATTTCTTAGGGATGATCACCGCAAACATACCATCGTGCAACAGCAACTTCCATGCACCTTGTATCAACTGCAGAAAAGAGAAGGATGCTCCTGTCCGTGCAACACTTCTTTGCTTATTGGGAGAAGCAAGGTCTTTTTCAAACCACGGGGGATTCGAGACCACGAGATCAAATTGTTTCGCCGATACAGTTACGTATTCCTGAAATCCTTTGTGAATAATCGTTATCTGGTCAGGCCATGGCGACTTTGCTACATTGATGATTGCCTGCGCTGCAGCATCTCTGTCAATTTCAACACCTACAATTTTACCTTTTGTCC
>JAVVFR010000247.1:0-3424 GCA_032250595.1 Bacteroidales bacterium
GAGGCAAAAGCAAAAGCCAGCGAAGAGTCAGGAAGGATTATTGCGGCTGCTAAAGAACGTATCCATTTCGAAAATATGGCGGTTTTGACCGATCTGAAAAACCAGATGGCACATATATCTATTGAGATAGCAGAGAAAATCCTGACACGGGAACTCTCCGACCCTGAGGTTCAAAAAGAGATCATTAATAAGGAACTTCAAAAGGTGACTGTATAAAAGCTGCTTACAAATGAAAAGAATGAAGATTGCATCAGGTTACGCTACTGCCCTTTTTCAGTTTGCCCTTGAACAAAATCAACTGGAAAGGGTTGCTGAAGATATGGCCATGGTGAATAATCTTTTTATCCAAAGCAGAGAATTCAGAAAGGTGCTGGAGAGCCCTGTCATAAAAAACAGCCTTAAAACAAAAGTGATAAAATCGGTGCTGAAAGAGCATGTCACTGAGATTACACTGCGTTTCTTTACACTTTTAATATCAAAAAACAGGGAATCGTTCCTCAAAGAGATATGCAGTAGTTTTGTTGCATTGTATCAAAAACATAAAGGTATTGTAACTGTTGATATAACTACAGCTTATTCATTGGATGATGAATGCAAAGAGATTGTGATAGCCAAACTTAAAGACTTGCTTAATGCAAGGATCAATCTGGAGGAACGTATCAACAAGAAGATTATCGGAGGCTTAATACTTTCGTTCAACCACTTCCGTTTCGATGGAAGTATAAAGAACATGCTTAATGAGATGGAGCGAGAGTTCAAAGAGAATATTTATGAAAAGAAGGTAGGATAAAATAATAATATACAGAGAAAATGGCACAAATAAATCCGGCTGAGGTATCAGCAATATTACGACAACAATTGGCAGGGTTCAAATACGACAATGAGCTGGAGGAGGTAGGTTCTGTGTTGCAGATAGGCGATGGAATAGCAAGGGTTTTTGGGCTTACCAATGTGCAGTCGGGGGAGATGGTCGTATTCGAGAAAACAGGAACACTGGGTATTGCTCTTAATCTTGAGGAAGACAACGTAGGTGTTGTATTATTGGGAGATTCTAATGAGTTGCTGGAAGGAGACCTGGTAAAGCGCACACGACGCATTGCCAGTATAAAGGCCGGCGAAGGTCTTTTAAGACGTGTTATCAATACACTTGGCAAGCCTATCGATGGCAAAGGAGATATCACAGGGACAACATATGAGATGCCAATAGAACGTAAAGCCCCTGGTGTTATTTACCGCCAGCCTGTTAATGAGCCTTTACAAACCGGGATCAAAGCTATTGATGCTATGATACCTATCGGTCGTGGACAAAGGGAGTTGCTCATTGGTGACCGTCAGACCGGCAAGTCAGCGATAGCACTGGATACGATATTGAATCAAAAAGAGTTTTACGACAAAGGGGAACCGGTTTACTGTATATATGTTGCTATAGGACAGAAAGGGAGTACAGTAGCTAATCTTTACAAGAAACTAGAAGAGAAAGGGGCATTGGCATATACCGTTATTGTATCAGCAACGGCCTCGGATCCGGCGGCATTGCAGTTTTATGCTCCGTTTACCGGTGCTGCTATCGGGGAGTTCTTTAGAGATACCGGACGCCCGGCATTGGTGATTTACGACGACCTTTCGAAACAGGCTGTTGCTTATCGTGAAGTATCACTGCTGCTTAGAAGGCCTCCCGGAAGAGAAGCCTATCCCGGTGATGTATTTTATCTGCATTCAAGACTCCTTGAGAGAGCAGCGAAAATTATTGAGAGTGATACTGTGGCAGCACAAATGAATGACCTGCCAGAATCGATACGACCTATGGTGAAAGGTGGTGGGTCGCTAACCGCTTTGCCAATAATTGAAACCCAGGCTGGTGATGTATCTGCATATATCCCTACAAACGTTATCTCCATTACCGATGGGCAGATATTTCTTGAATCTAACCTATTTAATGCAGGTATCAGGCCCGCCATCAATGTCGGGATATCAGTGTCAAGAGTTGGAGGTAATGCACAAATAAAATCAATGAAGAAAGTGGCCGGAACCCTGAAACTCGACCAGGCACAATACCGTGAACTGGAAGCGTTCGCTAAATTCGGCTCCGACCTCGATACCGCTACTCTTGCTGTCCTCGATAAAGGAAAACGGAATGTTGAAATTCTAAAACAAAATGAGTTTAGCCCGGTACCCGTTGAAAAACAAATTGCTATTATTTACTGTGGTACCAAAGGACTACTGAAGAGTATACCTGTGAGAAGTGTTTCAGATTTTGAAATCGAGTTTCTGCATATCCTCGAAACAAAACATATGGATGTACTCGAAAAGTTGAAAAGCGGATTGATAAATGATGAGATTACATCTGTCCTTGAAGAGGTAGCTGCAAAAACTGTGAAAAAATACGAAGAGGAAGATAAATAATCAACCATGGCAAACTTAAAAGAGGTAAGAACACGTATTGAGTCGGTTAAATCTACCGAACAGATTACCAATGCCATGAAAATGGTTGCCGCTTCAAAGTTGCGCAAAGCACAACGCAGTATTCAACATATGCGCCCCTATGCCAAAAAACTGAATGAGATAATTACTGATATTACTGCCACTGCTGATATCGCTGCTGATAATCAGTTTACTGTTGTTCATAACGAAGAATGTACCAAAAAACTTGTTGTTGTATTGTCGTCGAACAGAGGTTTGTGCGGGCCTTTTAATGCCCATATTGTAAAAGCAACCTTGCGTGTTATTGAGCATGAAATAGAACAACCATTAGCCGATCACCTGGATATGGTGTTTATCGGGAAAAAAGCCTTTGAATATTTTAAAAAGAACGATTATCCTGTAAAAGCAGTTTTCAATGAACTGCTGGATGATATTTCATATCAAAAAATATCAGCGCTGGCACAGTCTGTAATGGATGATTTTCTGTTGGGATTATATGAAAAAGTCTATATTATTTATAATCGATTTGAAAATGCAACCGTTCAAACGCCTACTGTTGAACAGTTTCTTCCTGTAAAATCACTAAAGCACCATGAAGATGCCGATTATCCTGATAGTCATATTTATGAGCCTGAGAAAAAAGAGTTGTTGGATGAGTTAGTGCCAAGAGCATTGAAAATACAGTTCTTTAAAACTGTTCTCGACACCAATGCATCTGAACAGGGTGCACGGATGACAGCCATGCATCAGGCAACCGACAATGCAAGAGAGTTGCTCAAAGACTTACAGTTATCCTATAACAAAGCCCGTCAGGCGGCTATTACCAACGAGATTATCGAAATAGTTGGAGGCGCAGAAGCATTAAATAGTTAATAAATATAAAAGGAGGTAATTATGTTATCAAAAAAAATTGAGAAAGCAATTAATAAGCAGATCAATGCTGAATTCGCATCTGCATATCTGTATCTCTCTATGTCATCATGGTTTTCTAACCGTAGCCTTG
>JAVVFR010000248.1:0-3400 GCA_032250595.1 Bacteroidales bacterium
GTTCAAGCTCAACGAAAGCAAAAAATGAAAGAAGAATAACCACCACAAAAGACCCTAACATCTGAACAAAATTCAACAGAAAAGCCATCAACCCCCAAAAAACAGGAAAACTGACATCAAAAAGCCAACATATAATACTGAAAAGTATACCTGTGAGCAGACTTACCAAAAATTTCACTTTGATAAACTTTACCGTCTCCTTTTCAATACGCCTGAATACTTTCACCGAAGCATAAGGGCGATGAATCAATATATCATCAAGGATTTTCTGAAAGTTCATCGATCCTGCCAACAAAAGTATAACAAAAAGAGTGGTTAAAAGGAGCGAAGCTAAAGTATCACCAATGAAATTGATGGTGATGCCAATGTTTTTTAAGGCATTATCTCCCTTGATATACCTGCCCAGCATCGACTCGCCATCAACACGCTGAATACCGAAAAAGTTCTCTACGAAGACAATCAGTTCCATCAGTTTGGTTTCCGCCTTTTCGAAAAAAGAGACCTTGGTAGCCATGATCTCACGACTGGCCAATTGAACAACCTCCCCACCAATCTTAAATGCTGCCGCTATGATAAGTATTACTATCAACAAACTTAATGCTTTGGTTATCTTGCGATGACTCAGCCATCGCATCAAAGGCAGAAACAACATCGCAATAAACATGGCAAAGATCAGTGGCACAAAGATAAACTTCAGTGTTTTCAACAGGAAGAAAACCAATGGGATCACAATGATCAGCAACAAGATATTGGTTGTTTTAATATTTCTCATTACAGCACTTTATGTTTGCATCAATAAACGAAAAAACAGAATATTATTTTATGCAAAAGTAGCTTTTATACTGAATAAAAATAAAAAAAACACCCATTAAATTTCTAACTGAACAGCCATTACTCTTCTTCTTCCATAAAGGGATATTTATAACTTTCCGGAGGAAGGAAACACTCCTTAATGGTGCGTGGAGTTACCCACCGCAGCAGATTTAGTTTTGATCCGGCTTTGTCATTGGTTCCTGAGCCGCGAGAACCACCAAATGGTTGCTGGTTCACCACAGCACCCGTTGGTTTATCATTGATATAAAAGTTTCCTGCTGCATGCTCCAACTTCTTCATAGCATAAGCAATAGCGTAACGATCTTTTGAAAAAACCGATCCTGTCAAGCCGTATATAGAAGTATTATCTACAAGGCCAACAGTCTCTTCCCATTGCTGATGATCATACACATAGATAGTCAATACCGGTCCAAAGAGCTCCTCTTCCATTGTCACATAATGTGGATCTTTTGTAAGAATAATGGTAGGTTCAATAAAATATCCTTTTGATTTATCACATTTTCCACCATGGATGACCTCCGTAGCAGCATCTTCTTTTGCTCCGTCGATAAAGCCTTTCAATTTATCAAAAGAGGCTTCATCGATAACGGCATTCATAAAATTGGAAAAATCCTCAACAGGTCCCATTTTCAGGGTTTTCATATCACACTTTATCTCATCAAGCACTTCATCCCAAAGGTTATCAGGGATATAGGCACGTGACACTGCCGAACATTTCTGTCCCTGGTATTCAAAAGCTCCCCTGGTAATGGCAGTGGCTACTTGTTTAGGGTTTGCCGATTCATGCATCAGCACAAAATTCTTACCCCCTGTCTCCCCTACGATACGGGGATAAGCGCGGTATTTATGGATATTATTACCAATCTCTTTCCATATCTGCTGAAATACGGCTGTAGAGCCGGTAAAATGGATCCCTGCGAATTTAGAATGTGAGAAGATCACCTTCCCTGCTGCCTGGCCTGAAACAAAGACCAGGTTGATAACACCATCGGGCAGGCCTGCTTCCATAAATATCTCCATGATGATGCGGGCGGAATATATCTGGTTATTAGAGGGTTTCCATACCACTGTGTTACCCATCATAGCAGGGGCTGAAGGGAGGTTTCCGGCGATGGCCGTAAAGTTAAACGGGGTAAGTGCAAAGACGAACCCTTCAAGCGCACGCTGTTCGGCCCTGTTCCAGCGCAGCTCATCGGAATCGGGCTGTTCGTTGTATATCTCCGTCATATACTGTACATTGAACCGGAGGAAATCTGCCAGCTCACAAGCAGCATCTATCTCTGCCTGGTGTACCGACTTCGACTGGCCAAGCATAGTAGCTGCATTGATACGCGCACGGTATGGCCCGGCTATCATGCCTGCTGCCTTCAGAAATATCGAGGCACGCTGCTTCCACGACAACGCCGACCAACGCTCACGAGCTGCCAATGCTGAAGTAATAGCCGCTTTGATGTGACCCTCGTCACCACGAGAATAGTAACCCAAAAGATGCTGATGGTCATGGGGCGGATGGATCGGTATCTTGTTGTCTGTAAATACTTCCTTGCCGTCTATAATCATAGGAATATTCACTGCATCAGCAAGGGCATGATCTATCGCCTTGTTAAGCTCTTCCCGCTCCCTTGAGCCATTTCTGTACGTCAAAACCGGCTCGTTCTTCGCCGGTGGTGCATAAAACATGTTTTTTTGCATAATAGTGTTCTTTTATAATATTGTTTTTTCTCTTTTAATAAAAACGATGACCAATCTCTCTACAGTAACACCCTAAAAATCATTTTGTTTATCACTCCAAAAAAGTCAGCAAAACCTCTCTCACTCTTCTTCCTCATCCTCATCACCTCACCAGCCCCTTTCCGGCATCAAAATACGCCTCGCCAACAGGCACTGCGGGTCACCCGCAATCATCTCAGGAGTGCCTTGTTGAATTATCTTCCCTTTTTCTATTATCGCGATCTTTGTAGCCAGTTTCGACACAACATGATAGTCGTGTGTAACATGAAGGATAGACTGTCCACTGTGATGGATACTTTTCAGCACCCCTATCATCTCTTCTTTAAGTAAGATATCCAGCGAAGAGAGAGGCTCATCGAGCAGAAGCACATCGGGTTTCATCACCAATGTTCTGGCAAGGGCAACACGTTGATGCTCTCCACCACTCAGTGAACCCGGGTACCTTTCAAGCAACCCAGCTATAGCCAAACGTTCTGCTATTGACACCACTGCATTGCGGATCACTGACCCTGACACCTTCTGCTGACGTAAAGGGAAAGCAATATTTTGAAAAACAGTCTTATGTGAAAACAACGCCAGATTTTGAAAGACCATACCCAGATTACGCTTATTGACGGGAAGTGTCGATATCTCGCTGCCCTTCAAAAGGATGCTGCCTTTTTTAACAACCCTGATACCCGCCAAAGCTTCAAGTATTAGCGACTTACCCGATCCGCTCTCTCCCAGGAGAAAAAAGTAATCTCCCCTATTAATAGTAAAACCCACATCATTCACGGTGAATTCACCGGCATGAATATCAAGCCCTTTAACGTGTAACATAACTCTTTCTTGTTAA
>JAVVFR010000249.1:0-3393 GCA_032250595.1 Bacteroidales bacterium
ATAATGTTCCACTCAGGCCGGTTATTCATGACCGTTATCACTCTGTCGCCTTTTGTCAGGCCTTTGGACAGAAAACCAGTGGTAAGGATATTGGTATTGTTGATATAAGAATTAACGGAATAGGGCAGCCATGTTTCTCTCACTTTCCCATTAAACAGATTTTGTTTATGGGGAAATTTTTCTGAAAGGTGTTCCAGTAAGTCGAAAATTCGTTTTATTTCAGTCATGGATCACAAAGTCCGTATAAAAAGTTGCGCTCACTATTATGCAAACAAACGTTCAATAAGCACCTGATATTTTTGCATCACTACATCTCTTTTAAGGCTGAGTTTAGGGGTAAGCTCCCCGCTTTCCTGGCTCCATTCATGATCGATCAGTTCGATTTTTTTTACCTGTTCGGTGGCACCGAGGCTTTTATTTTTCTCGTGCACTTCTCGTAAAATACGGTTAACAACAATAGGATTCTGGATCATCTCATTATCTGTTGAATAATGGATCTCTTTAATGGCGCACCAGTTTCTGATGTGTATAAAGTTAGGCACGATCAGTGCTGCAGCAAATTTTTGATTTTCACCACAAACCAGGGCATTATCAATAAAAGGGGACTCTTTTAGTTTATTTTCAATCAGTGTAGGAGCAATATATTTTCCGAAAGAGGTTTTAAATTGTTCTTTTTTTCTCCCTGTGATTCTAAGAAATCTGTTTTCAACGAATTCCCCCATATCTCCTGTATGGAGCCATCCTTCTTCATTGATCACTTTTTTTGTTAGCGCTTCATCTTTGTAATATCCTGCCATCACATTAGGTCCTTTAGCGAGTATTTCGCCATCATTGGCGATCTTCACTTCTGTACCTTTCAGCACAGGCCCAACGGTTCCAAAGTGAGTGCCATTATCATGGAAGCAATTCACGGCAATCACCGGCGACGATTCTGTTAATCCGTAGCCTTCGAGAACAGGTATACCTGCAGCCCAGAATATCCTGGAAAGGCGTGGTTGCAATGCGGCACCTCCTGATACCATGACTTTTATATGGTTGCCGACAGCTTCTCTCCATTTTGAAAAGATCAACTTGCTTGCAATCCGTAGTTGTATATTGTAGAAAAGATTGTTTCGCTTTAGGTCATACCGGTGGCCTAAATGTATTGCCCAGAAGAAGATCTGTTTTTTCAACCCTTTTAAAGATCTTCCTTTGGCAATGATGCGGTCGTATATCTTCTCAAGGAGCCTCGGTACTGTTGTCATTATATGTGGCTGCACTTCTTTCATATTGTCGGATATGGCAGCAATGCTTTCTGCATAATAGATAGAGATGCCAAGGTATTGATACACATAGTTTAACATCCTTTCATAAATATGACAGAGGGGCAAATAACTTAGTGCTTTGCCTTCTGCTCCTATAGGTGGTATTTTGGAGGCTTCGACGAAATTTGAGATAATATTACTATGGGTAAGCATCACCCCTTTGGGTTTTCCGGTGGTGCCTGAAGTGTAAATGATTGTCGCAACATCTTTTGTGTTGATAGCTTCCTTACTTTTTGTCAAGGTTTTTTCTTGCGGAGTAACTTTTCCTTTTTCAACAAGATCTTCCAGACAAGGCGCACTGCCATTTTTTTCAATGGAGTAGATATCCTTGATGGTTGAAATATCCTCTCTTATAAGGTCCATCTTTTTGAATAATTCCTGGTTTGATACAAAGAGATAGGTTACTTCTGCATGGTTGAGAATATACTTATAATCGTCCTGGCTTAAAGTAGCATAGATAGGGATATGAATAGCTCCAATTTGCATAATGGCCATATCAAGAAAATTCCATTCCGGCCTGTTATTGGAGATGGTAGCAATTTTTTCTCCGGGTTTTACACCAAGGTGTATCAAACCGTAGCTGATAGCATTGGACATTTCAATATATTCACCCACACTGTATCCTTGCCATGTGCCGTTACCTTTTCCGGCAATAAAAGTTTTTTTCCATGAGTATCGTGCCTCTGCGCGCGCTAATAAATCAAACAAACGGGTAACTGTTTTTTCCATAAGAAATTTATTAGTTATCATTATTCTCTAAATAAAACAACACCACCTTGAGCAAAGTTTAATTTAATAGGGATGAAAAATATTAAAAAAAATGATCAAAGCAAATTTTTCTCTAAAGTGCGGTTATGTTACTGTATCTTTTTGCATCACCATTGGTGATGCTTGAGCTGTAGGCATTACAACAATATCGTTTATATTAACATGAGGCGGGAGGCTGGTAATAAACCATGCGATTTCAGCGATATCATTGGCAGATAAGGGTGTATAGCCGTCATACACTTTATTGGCAGCCTCTTTATCACCTTTGTAACGAACAATGCTAAATTCTGTTTCAGCGGCACCGGGCGCTATTTGGGTTACTTTTATCCCATACTCCACCAGTTCGATACGCAACGCTTTGGTGATAGCATCGACGGCATGTTTTGAAGCACAATATACGTTCCCCATTGGATAGACTTCTTTGCCGGCAATAGAGCCGATGTTGATGATATGGCCTTTTTTGTTTTCAATCATCAGGGGAGCAATATTTCGTGTAACGTTCAACAATCCTTTTACGTTGGTGTCAAGCATCCTATCCCAATCATCATAGTCTCCGTTTTGTATCTTCGACAAACCCACGGCAAGGCCTGCATTATTGATTAGTATATCAATATTCCGCCATGCTTCATCAAGGCTGTTAATAGCAGTTGTAACAGCATCTCTGTCGCGCACATCGAATGGGAGTGGCAATACATTTGCATTATACTGTTTCTCCAGCAAGCCGGCAAGACTTCTCAGCCGCTCTTCACGTCTGCCGTTAATAATCAACCGGTCGCCGTTTTCAGCATAACGGATAGCCATAGCCTCTCCAAATCCGGAGGTGGCACCGGTTATAAAAACACATCGCTTCATAATATTTTACAGGTTAAAATTTTTAAAGAATAAAGATAGTTAAATATCACGAAAGAAATCCCATAATACTTCTTTTGGCAGAGGGGCTGTTATTTCCACAGACTCTTTTTTTACCGGGTGTATAAAACTGATCTTTCTGGCATGAAGGTGAATAAACCCACCTTCATTTGACCTGGGGTATCCATATTTCAGATCACCTTTTATAGGACAGCCGATTTTGGCTAACTGTGCTCTGATCTGGTGATGGCGCCCTGTATGAAGGTCTATTTCAAGAAGTGTGTATTGATCGCTTCTGCCGATAATTTTATAGAACAGTGATGCTTCTTTTGCTTCTTTCGATAATTTGTTGGAGATGATGGCTTTATTTTTTTTGCTGTCCTTGGCGATATAATGAATCAAAGTGTCTTCCAGAGCTATTGGTTTATTCTTTATGATCGCCCAATAGGTTTTTTTTATCTCTCTGTTTTTC
>JAVVFR010000250.1:0-3379 GCA_032250595.1 Bacteroidales bacterium
CTATACCGGAGTATGGGTAGCCGTATCCATCAATGTCATGGCATATGCATTCGTGCATATCACCAAAGGCGGCAGGGAGGCTTTAGGGGCTATCCCGATGGGGATTTTGCTTTGCCTTGTTACCCTGAACACAGGTAATGTTTTTGCTGCTTTTATGATTCATCTGACATTGGCATTGTCGAACGAATTATTCTCCTTACATTACCATACCGAAATTTCCTATAAACGGAAAAGATGATCATTATGAACGTGATGGTAACCGGAGCCACCGGACTTATAGGCATCTCCTTGGTTAAAGCATTGGTTGCAAAAGGCAACAATGTTCATGCGTTATGCCGTACTGAAGAAAAAGCAGCGGCGATCAGGCATCCGAGGGTCACCGTTTTTATTGGCACTCTTAATAACAAGGAGGTCATCACACGTGCCATACAGGGGTGCGATACAGTATATCATTTAGCTGCTTATGCGCGTGTATGGCACAGGCGCAGGACTCATTACTACGAAGTGAATGTAGAACAAACAGAAGCGTTGTTTACGATAGCCATCGACAGTGGCATCAAAAGGGTTATTTTTGTCTCAACGGCCGGGTTGCTGGGGCCTTCAAAGGATATTATAATTGATGAGTCTTATGACAAAACAGAAGGTTTCTTTACAGATTATGAATCCAGTAAGTATGCTGCAGAAGAGATAGTAAGGATGAAAAATTCGACCCAGACAGCCATAGTTATTGTGAACCCATCGCGGCTTTATGGGCCCGGGCTGTTAAATGAAAGTAATACCGTAACACGGCTGTTGATAAAATACCTCACCGGACGGTGGCACTTCTTGCCGGGCCATGGTAAGAATATCGGCAACTACGCTTATATCCATGATGTTGTTGAAGGGATGATCATGGCAATGGAAAAAGGGCGAGGGGGAGAGCGGTATATTCTGGGCGGGCACAACCTGCGGTATGTAGATCTGTTTCGGAAGGCAGGTGATGTTGTTGGGAAGCAGTATAGGCTTTTCCCGATCCCGTTGGTGTTGATGCGTGTTGCCTCATGGATCATGTTGTGGATGGCAAAGATTCTGAAAACAACACCCACAATAACACCTTCGTGGGTAATGAAATACAACCACAATTGGCCGTTATCGTGTAAGAAGGCAGAAGAAGAGCTGGGATATAAGATAACACCTTTTGAAGAGGCTGTTAAAGAGATTATTAGCTATTACAAATTAAAACTATAAAATAGAACCATTGAGTAAAGAGAAGCCTGTATATGCTTTAATCACCGGTGCGTCTGAAGGTATAGGTCGGGCGATATCAATAGAGCTGGCAAGGAGAGGAAAAAATATTTTACTGGTTGCCCTTCCTGACGAAAAGCTCAGAGATCATTTTGACTATCTCTCCGGTACCTATGGTGTTGATGTACAGTATTATGGTATTGATCTTTCATCGGCAGATGCTGATTTGGAGGTTTATGAATGGGTCTCCGGTCAGCGGTATCGTGTGAATATTTTAGTAAACAATGCAGGATACGGTTTTTTAGGGGCATTCAACAGTTATTCACGGGATTATTACCAGAAGCTTTTACAGATCAATGTGCAGACTGTTGTAGGTTTAACACGGCTCATGATGGATGAGCTTCTGCAGCATAAGAAGAGTTATATCCTTAATGTAGGCAGTATAGCATCATTTTATCCGATGCCATATAAGATTGTGTATGCGGCATCGAAGTACTTCATATACTCTTTTACCCGTGCCTTGCGGGAGGAGTTAAAGAAAACACCCGTCAGGGTAAGCCTGTTGTGTCCGGGGCCGGTAAAAACAAACAACGATGTGATAACCCGTATCAACGCTGCAGGTTGGTTAGGACGACTGTCGAGTCTCACTCCGGAGTATGTTGCAAAGGTATCTATACGCCGGCTTTTCAGGAATAAGTCGCTCACCACCCCGGGTTTGTTGGCAAAGGTTTACTACTATTTCGAGAAAATATCCCCCACCTTTATAAAGCAACTTATTCTGGCACAAGGGTTCCGTCCGGTAGAAAATAAAAAGGAAAAAATTCAGGGCAGAAGAGCAGGTAATTAAATCTGGTCTCCTTTTCGTTTGATAATATTGTAAAGGAACTCACGGGCTCTGAATAGCTGAGCTTTAACGGTACCTAGTGGCAGGTTGAGCGTCTCGGAGATCTCTTCATAGCTGTATTCATCAAAATAGCGTAGTTTGATCAACTTTCGGTAATGAGGCTTAAGTTGCTCTACCACCTCTCTCATTATTTTCACTTTCTGTTCTTTCATAAATACCTCTTCCGGGTCGGGGCCTTCTGAGGCGATATGATATGTTGACTCATGGCCTTCTCCATCATCAAAAGGATCATCCAGAGAGAGCTCTTTTTTCTTACGGCGGCGGATGAAATCAATACAATTATTTGAAGCGATTTTAAAGAGCCATGTGCTGAAAGCAAAATCAGGGGTGTAGTTAGAGAGATTTTTAAACGCTTTGCCAAAAGCTTCAATTGTCAGGTCTTCAGCATCCACTTCGTTGTTAGTCATTTTTAATAGCATGAAATATACCGTATCACGATAGTTGTTCATGAGCTCTGCATAAGCCGATTGGTCACTATGATTAATAGCCAGCTTAACTAACTCGTAGTCGCGTTTGGCTTTTTTTGTAAGTTCAGTGCCTAATTCCATCGTTTTGGTTTACGTATCAAATTTGAAAGAGATAAAAGCAGATACCAACAAAGCATCACTGCTTCAGTAAAAAACGAAAGTACAAATATTTTATTTAACGAAAGACGTTTTGATGCAAGATTAAAAATGATTATTTGTGAAAAATATCTGAGGATGAATAGTATCAAGGTGAGAATAACGAAGAAATTCAATGATAACAAACCTATTAACAAAACAAAAAATACAGCCTGGGTAAAGAACAGAGTCCCCAGCAGAAATTTATGTAATGGACGGTACTCTTTGCCTGAGGAGAGATGACGTCTTTTTTGGATACACCATTTTTTTAGGGATGATGTGGGTTTTGAGATGGTATGTGCTTCTTTGTGGATTACCAGGGCGACATTTTTTTTACGCGCAATACTATTGATAAAAAGGTCGTCATCACCTGAAGCGATATGGTAATGTTTAATAAACCCTTTGGCTTTAAAGAAGAGCTCTTTTTTATAAGCGAGGTTTCTTCCAACGCCCATATAGGGTATTCCTGCAAGAGCAAAAGAGAGGTATTGCAAGGCAATATAAAAGGTGTCGTAACGTATCAGTCTGCCAATAATACCACCTTCTCTGGCATAGTCGCCATAACCAAGAATGATATCTGCTCCTGAAGAGAAGGGAGCTGTCATCTCGTTGAGCCAGGTTTTGCCCGCCGGCTTGCAGTCGGCGTCGG
>JAVVFR010000251.1:0-3377 GCA_032250595.1 Bacteroidales bacterium
TGATGTGCTCCTTGCTTCCGCCTCTGATGCTATCATTATCGGTTTCCAGGTCAGGCCTTCAGTAGGCGCCCGTAAACTTGCCGAACAAGAAGAGATCGATATCAGACTATACTCTATTATCTACAATGCTATTGAAGAGATAAAATCTGCTATCGAAGGTATGTTGGAACCGGTAATGGAAGAGAAAATTACCTGCAATATCGAAATCAGAGAGATTTTCAAAATCACAAAGGTTGGTACCATTGCAGGATGTATGGTGCTCGACGGCAAAATCAACAAAAACTACGATGTCCGTATTATCCGTGACGGAATTGTTATATATACCGGTAAATTAGGATCGCTTAAAAGATTTAAGGATGATGTTAAAGAAGTCAGTGCCGGTTATGAATGTGGGCTGAATATCGAGAACTTCAATGATATTAAAGTAGGTGATATTGTGGAAGGGTTTGAACAAGTAGAAGTTAAGCCTAAGCTCTAGCGCTTTGTGTAAAGATTTTCCTTTTTAATATATTGCCAAACGGCCTGTGGTACAAAAAACTGCATGTCTTTTCCTGCCCCGATACCTGCTCTTATGAATGTTGATGAAATTTCCATCATTGGAGCATCGGTCCATCTGACATTTTTGTCTTTTGCAAAGATCCCTCCATCAAAATCTTTTCGGGGATAAACAAACAACAGATGATCATCAATAATTTCTTCATATTTATACCACCTGCCGAAATTCGTCAGATTATCACTGCCCATTATAATATTAAACTGATGGTTTCTATAATGCTCTCTTAATGCTTTAAGGGTGGAAAAAGTGTAAGAAGGGACGGGTAGCGAAAATTCAATGTCGCTTACAATGATTCCGGGATGGCTTTTTGCTGCCTCCTTCACCATTTCAAGCCTTAATTGTTGATCAAGCAACTGTGAAGCCTCTTTTAGAGGATTATGCGGTGAAACTACAAACCACACCTCTTCAAACCCTTCATATTCAAGCATGTAATTTGCAATAACCATGTGACCGATATGAACAGGGTCAAAAGAACCAAAAAATAATCCGGTGTTCTTTATTGTTGGCATACAAACTGTTTTATTGCTTCATCAATCTTTTCCACTGCTTTTTCAAGGTCATCATTGACAATAACAATATCAAAGGCAGTTGCCAATTCAAGCTCCCATTTCGCTTTCTGTAACCGTGTTTCAATAGTTGCTTCATCCTCTGTGCCTCTTGTTTGCAAGCGCCTCTTCAACACCTTAAAAGAGGGGGGCATAATAAAAATAGCCAGCGCTTCTGCTCCATATTGCTTTTTAATATTTATACCACCTTTCACATCGATATCAAAAATTACAGATTCCCCAGCCTCAAGCCTCTTCTCAACTTCACTTTTTAAGGTACCATAAAACGCACCGGGATAAACCTCTTCATATTCAAGAAAATCATCATTTTTGATGTGTTGTTGGAACTCTTTGTCAGAGAGAAAATAGTAATCCTGCCCGTGGATTTCGTTTTTACGTTTTCTTCTGGATGTGGCAGAAACAGAAAATTTCAGAAAAGGATATGCTTTTAGCATCTGTTTTAAGATGGTGGTTTTCCCCGCACCTGATGGTGCTGAAAGAATGATCAACTTACCCCTTTTCATACTATTTACAATACATTCATTAATTGCTCTTTCACTTTTTCAAGCTCATCTTTCATGTTTACAACAAGCTTTTGTATGGTAGCGCAATTTGCTTTTGATCCAATGGTGTTAATCTCCCTGCCTATTTCCTGAGAAATAAAGCCTAGTTTTTTGCCTACATTATCCGTATTTTGCATAGTCTCCAGGAAGTAGATGCAATGTGTATTTAACCTGACCTTCTCTTCTGTGATATCCAGTTTTTCAAGATAAAAGATCAGCTCCTGTTCAAGCCTGTCGTTATCAATAGTAATACTATCTTTCAACTCAGCAAGTTCTTTCTCAATTTTCTGCCTTATTCTTTTGATTCTATCCTCTTCAAAAGGAACAATCTCTTCAACAAGGTTATTGATGATTTTAACTCTTTTTTCAATATCCACAGCCATCGCATTCCCTTCCTGCTCTCTGAATTTGGTAAGATCATCAGCAGCAGAAAAAAGACCCTTTTTTATCACGTTCCATTCTTCAGGGTTTATATAATTCTCTCCTGATTTCAACACATCCGGCATACGCATCAATACTTGTGTATAGTAGTTGTGCTTAGGCAGATTGAGATAATGCTCAAGATTCGTAATCTGCTCATGATAAGCCCTGGCAAGATTTGTATTAAGGGCATACGGTGCTTTTGCTCCCGTGTATTCCACCAAAAAATTAACAAATATCTTCCCTCGCTCCAACTTATTGCCAATTATATTACGAATTTCAGGCTCTTTTTCATTATATATTGATGGCATACGAACCGATACATCAAGCTGCTTGGCATTGAGTGATTTTATTTCGATAGTGATCTTTTTTTCGGGAGTTTCCACTAAGGCTCGACCGAATCCGGTCATTGATCTGATCATGGATGTAGATTTTTTTACAAATATACGGAATAAATTTTCATATCGTAATAAATAGGGCTAGGGTACTTCAGCAGCCGATGTTTTTACGGCACAATATTTTTGTTTGATTTTGAAACCAGGAAGACACCGATAAATATCAATAATGCAGCAACTATACCAGGAGGGGTAACCTTATCATCGAACCACAACCATGCAATAACAGCAGCAACCAACGGTTGCATATAGATATAATACCCTACCACACTGGCATTAAGATAACGAAGCCCATAGGTTGTAAGCAGATACGCCAACGTAGTGGTTCCGGCAACTACATATATCAACGCCAGCCAACTGTTTACCGATATCGACGTTAAATCTATGGAGGATAAAGATGATAATGTGACCGGAGCGACCCAGATAAAACCAAAAAGAAACACCCAGCGCATAACCCATACCGGATTATATTTCGACATTACCGGTTTTATAATTACAAGATAAAGAGAATATGCAGTAATATTGATCAATATAAAAATATTCCCTTTCAGAAAGGTATGATCAAAAGTGATCACATGCTGATACAATATTAGAGTTACAGCTCCCACACCACCCAAAACAATACCCGCTATTTTCATCGCAGTAATACGTTCTCTGCTGATCAATGCCGAAAAAAGCACCACCAAAACAGGGCTGGATGCATGAATAACAGAAGCATTAACAGGAGTGGTTAAGTTAAGACCGGTAAAGAAAAGTACCTGATTAACAGCAATACCAAAAAAGCTGGCAATAGCTATAGTAATGATATCCTTTACGGAGAAACGCTCTTTTTTAAAAAAAAGGGATACTATAAAAAATAGTATCAACGCTCCCAGAACCCGTATAAAAATAATTTGCA
>JAVVFR010000252.1:0-3372 GCA_032250595.1 Bacteroidales bacterium
CTGTCGATCTCTCAGTGTTACATTCAGGAATTTACTACCTGAGAATTAAAGGAATCAGCGGACTTTACAAAGTCGTGTTGATGCGTTGATGCCTGTAATTAACCTATAATGTAAATTATTTTTCGTTGGAGTTATTATATATCCTCACGGAAGGATATTTACGTCTTACTTTTTTTTACCTTTGCAACATATAATAGTGAATAGAAAACCACTATACTTAAGAACTTACAAAACGATGTATACAACAGAATTTAAAGCATTTCTTAATGAAGAGCTTGCATCCATAAAAAAAGAGGGATTATATAAAAATGAAAGGGTCTTAGTGACCCCTCAGGGTGTAGAGATAAAAACCCAGAAAGGGCTGAATGTGCTCAATTTTTGCTCTAATAACTATCTGGGGCTTAGTTCAGATGCACGCGTTATGGCGGCAGCGAACTACAATTTTTTTACTTATGGTTTCGGGATGGCATCTGTACGTTTTATCTGTGGCACTCAGAAAGTACACAAAGACTTAGAAAAGAAACTAAGTGATTTCCTGGGTATGGAAGATACCATCTTGTACTCCTCTGCTTTCGATGCCAATGGCGGTGTTTTTGAGCCATTGCTTGGTGACGATTCGGCCATCATCTCCGATGAGCTGAACCATGCTTCTATCATTGATGGTGTCAGGCTCTGCAAAGCAAAAAGATTCCGATACAAGAATGCAGACATGGATGATCTTGAACAACAGCTTATTGCTTCCAAAGATAGTAAACACAAAATTATTGTAACCGACGGGGTCTTCTCTATGGATGGCATTATTGCTCCTGTTGATAAGATCTGCGACCTCGCCGATAAATACCGGGCGTTAGTGCTTGTTGATGACTCACATGCCACCGGTTTTGTTGGGGAACATGGTAGGGGTACACATGAGTATTGTAACGTGATGGACAGGGTAGATATCATCACCACTACTTTTGGTAAAGCATTGGGTGGTGCCAGTGGTGGTTGTGTATCCGGTAAAAAAGAGATTGTTGAACTCCTGCGTCAGCGTTCAAGGCCTTATCTCTTCTCCAATTCCATTGCTCCTACTATCGCCGGTGCTACCCTTGAGGTGCTTAATATTCTAACTAAAACAAAGGACCTTAAGCAGAAATTGGTGCTAAATACACAAAAATTCAGGGCAGGCATCAAAGGTGCGGGCTTCAGAACCATCGACAGCGTACATCCTATCGTACCTATACTGCTCGGACACCTGCCAGATGACGCTAAACTGTCACAAGACCTTGCCAATGAACTGCTCAATGAAGGTGTTTATGTAATTGGTTTCTATTACCCTGTTGTGCCTAAAGGAAAATCCAGAATCAGAGTGCAGATATCCGCTGCTCATACAGACGAACATATTCAGTTTGCTATTGATAAGTTTACCAAAGTAGGTAAAAACCTCAAAATTGTCTGATAATTATGGTTTGCAAAACAAAATGATATACCTTTATATCTTATAATCGGTAAGGTATGATTATTGGCATTGGAACAGATATCATTGAAGTAGACAGGGTAAAAAAACACGTTGAAGCCGGTTTCGGTTTTAAAGAGAAAGTTTTTACCCAACGTGAAATTGAATATTGCGAAGCAAAATTCAACAAAGCACAGAATTTTGCAGCCCGGTTTTCAGCCAAGGAAGCATTTTTGAAAGCCATCGGTACCGGCCTCCGGCACGGGCTGTCGTTCCTGGATATCGAAATTATTAACGATGATCTCGGAAAACCGGAAATTATTCTCCATGGCAAAGCACAGGAAATAGCGCAGAAAATAGGCACTACCAATATACAAGTTTCGCTAACACACCTTAAAGATGTGGTTAATGCCATCGTAATTCTTGAAAAATAATCATTATAAATGAGCTATACAATGGTTAAAAAAACAATACTCTTCGCTTTTTTGAGTATCTGCTTTTTGCAAGGTGCCACGCAAAACTACCCAACTAAGCTTACAGCTGTCGATAAAATTTACGGATTATCGAAACTATGGCAGGAGGTAAACTATAATTTCGCTTTTTTTCATCAGGTCACTGATCTTCAGTTCGATAGCCTCTATAAAGCGTATATCCCTTCCGTGATCAAAAGCGCTAACGATTATGAGTATTACAGAATGCTTAAGAAGTTTTGCGCTACCCTCAATGACGGACAAACAGTAGTGTACTTCCCTGAATATATTAATGACTCCATCGATGCGCCACCGATAAAGATAAAATCTTTTGGTAATAAATACTTCGTGGTCAATACGGGAAAATTGTTAAGCGAAAAACTTCCTGTTGGCAGTGAGATTCAACGTATCAATGGTTTTGCTTCGCAAGATTTTTTCGATAGTGAGGTATTGCCGTATATCAGTGCATCTACCGGCCATACCCGTCGTGAGATTGCTGAATGCACTGTATTGTCGGGTTGGAAAAATACCAAAGTACTTTTAACTTATTGTACACCCGGGGGAGAGATAAAGAACGGATTTTTCTTTCGTAATACCGATGATGCCCAGTGGGTATTTCCTGTGAAAGACGACAGGAAACCTGTTACACTGGGTTGGCCGGAGAAGGATATAGCACTGTTAACAATCAACACTTTTAAGGATGAAAATGTTATTAAAGAGTTTAACAGAAATCTGCGTAAACTGAAAGGTGCTAAAGGAATCATTTTGGATCTGCGTAATAACAAGGGAGGCAGCACCATGATAGCAGCATCGATATTATGTTCATTCACCAGTGACCCATTTCTTGTTGCTGCCGGTTACAAAACCCGTAACCATATCGCTGCTTTTAAGGCATTGGGAAAGCATTATGTGGAACGGAACATCCCGTCAGAATACAACAGCTACTACAACAATGATAGTTGGCACCTGCATCCACCCGACACACTCTTTTGCGATAAGAACCGTGAAATCCTTGATGAGCGGTTAATTGTGCTGGTGAGCCCGACAACAGCGTCGGCTGCGGAAGATTTTCTTATTATGCTTGCCGGTATATATGGACGTGCGCAGATGGTTGGAGAGACAACGTATGGAAGCACAGGACAACCTTTAGTGTTTGATATGCCGGGAGGAGGCAGGGCAATGGTTTGTACAAAATGTGATTATCTCCCTAACGGAAATGATTTTGCAGGAACAGGAATTGCTCCACACCATGAAGTGAAACCGGATATTAAAGACTTTCTGAATGGCGAGGATGTGGTGCTCAACAAAGCACTTGAGATAATCAATGTTACTGTCCCCGAAGAAAATTAAACTTACGACAACTTTTTCTGTATCTCTTCAATCATAATTTTGGTCATAGCAGCCAGATCATACTGTTGTGTTAAACCCCAATCGTCTACAGCGACCTTGTCATCAATACTTTTTGGC
>JAVVFR010000253.1:0-3361 GCA_032250595.1 Bacteroidales bacterium
GTCGGCCATGCCTTTGACAGCATAGGTAAATATCTTTGCTTCAGAGTTTTGTACGATATATGAGGCGTTACGGTCTTCACCACTGATAAGGGCCCAGGCATGCTCCGGCAACTGATCGAAGAACTGTTTTTTGGTGTCTCGGTAGTCGTCAAATGAGGTATGATAGTCGAGATGGTCGTGGGTGAGGTTGGTGAAGATGCCGCCTGTAAATACCAGACCTTCAATACGATGTTGCTTTATTGCATGAGAGCTTACCTCCATAAAACAGTATGTGCAGCCTTCAGCAGCCATCTCGTGAAGCAGCGCGTTGATCCTGATGGCATCAGGAGTGGTATGTGATGCGTCAAAAGTGTCTGTTCCGGTGATATACCTGATGGTAGAGATAAGCCCGGCCTTATAACCCATCCCGGTGAAGAGCTGATGAAGCAGGGTGGCAATGGTGGTTTTGCCGTTCGTGCCGGTTATGCCGATAAGCTTAATGCGTGTGGAAGGATGATCATAATATTTAGCTGCCGCTTGGGCAATGGATAAACGACTGTTTTTTACAGTGATGTATGTGACATGCTTTTCTGTTGTATCCGGCAATGTTTCACATACAACGGCTATTGCACCATTGGCAACAGCCTGGCCGATATAGGAATGGCCGTCGTGCGTGAGTCCTCGCAGCGCAAAAAACATGGACCCGGGCTTCATCGCCCTTGAGTCATAACCAATATGATGAATAACCGGGTTGGCATCATGGGCCACCGCGATAGTGGTAATATTGGATAGTATGTCGTTCAGTCTTTTCAAGATATTATGATGTTTTTAAGCTTAACCATATCGTCATCCCCGGTTGTATCGCTGTCCCCGGAGTGATTGATTGTTTATCTACTCTTCCTCTCCCTTTTATCTTCACCTTAATACCGGCACGTTCAAGGATCCAAACAGCATCGGTGGCAGTCATACCCGACATGTCAGGTATCTTCTGTTTTGTGATATCATAGTTTTTAAAGATGATATAGTCATTGCCCGAGAAGCATCGCACCCATTTTGTTTGAGCACTGTCGGTTACATTGATGCGAAAAGCATCGAGTAAAAACTTACGGCTTTTCTTTATTCCCGGAGCGGGTTTTGGGAAGGTGTAGCCGTTAAACTGCATAGCCGTTTCGTGTTGCGCATTGAGGTAGAGCGCATACACTTTGTCGGCAATGGATTTGAAAACAGGCCCGGCAACATCACCACCGTAATAGGCTCCTTGTGGCTTGTTGACAACCACGATACAGGAGTATTTAGGATTGTCGGCCGGGAAGTAGCCAACAAAGCTCGCATAGTATTTGGTGTCGTAGTAGCCTCCGGAGGGTTTGGCAATTTTTGAAGTGCCTGTCTTTCCGGCAATCTTGTAAGCTTCACTCTTGATCTTTGTCGCAGTGCCCCGTTCAACTACTCCCTCAAGCAGTGATCTTGCCTGCATTATGGTACGGGTATTCGCAATGCTTTTATGTAATATCACCGGGTCAAATGTCTTTACGGTTTTTCCGTATTGCTTAATCTCTTTGACAAACTGCGGCTTAACCATTACCCCGTTGTTGGCAACAGCATTGTAAAAGCTCAGAATCTGAAGGGGGGTCATGCGTAGCTCGTATCCTATGGCCATCCATGGCAAAGAGGTTCCTGACCACGACCGGCTGTCAGGGGATTTGATGACAGGGATACCCTCTCCTTTAATGGATAACCCCAGTGGCTGGTGTAACCGCATCTTCCTCAGCTGATCGGTGAACTTTCGAGGGTTTGATAAATAGGCGTTGGTGATTATTTTAGAGATACCTACATTGGATGAAATCTCAAAAGCTTTTCTGCCCGATATCTTCCCGTAGCTTGAAACGGTGGCATCTCGCATCTCCACGCTGCCATACCTGAAGTATCCCTGGTTTATATCTACGCTGTCATTCAGATTGATCAGCCCGTGCTCAAGCCCCACCATTACCGATGCCAGCTTAAAGGTGGAGCCGGGTTCAAAACTCTCACCTACAGCGTAGTTGTACCGCTCCTTATATTGCATATCACTGGAGTCGATCTTGAGGTTGGCGATAGCCTTCACCGCCCCGGTCTCTACCTCCATAACCACTGCACATCCGTGGTGCGCCAACGACTTTTTCAGTTGCTCATGCAAAGCGTTCTCTGTGATGTCTTGTATGTAAAGATCAATGGTGGAGATGAGGTCTTTGCCGTTCTCCGGATCCAACAAATTTGTCTCACTTACAGGCCTCCATGAGCCGTTGGGTAGCCTCTGATAAAGCTTTAATCCGTCCTTCCCACTGAGTACATCGCTGTATGCTCCCTCAAGCCCAACATCCAGATTCTCTCCTTCCTTGTCCCATCCCAATGTGCGGTAGGCTAACCAACGATATGGGTTGACACGTATCTCCTTCGGCTCTATGATAAAACCGCCTTTGTACCTGCCCCTTCTTAAGATGGGGAACCTGCGTAATGCTACCAGCTGGTCATACGTTACATTGCGTTTGATGAGCAAATAACGGTTCCCTTTGGTACGCTCACTGATCAATAGCTCTTTGTATGATGACGGAGATTTGTCGTGGAAGAGCCCGGAGAAACCCTTACTTAATGAGTCAAGCTTTTTATAGAAGAGGTCATCATCAATATTGGGTGATGCGATATCCATCCGGATCTCAAAAACCGGAACAGAAGTAGCCAGCAGCTTCTCATCGGCACTGTATATTGAACCCCTGGAGGATTTGATGGCCTGGTACCTGACGTTGCTGCTGTCGGGAATATCATTATACTCTTTTTTATAGGTGGATTGAATAACTACAGCACGGCTAATGATAGCTATACCGAATATCAGCATAAGCAGATAAACAATATACATCCGTAACATTATGCCTTTTTTGTTGTTATTCACTGTTTCTCTTATTTTCTGTTTTTATAAATAATTTTACCGGTGGGTCAACAGATTCTTTAATGCCTTTGCTTTGAATACGTTTGCTTATCTCAGAGTGGTTGGTGAGATACATCAACTTCGACTTGTTGTTTATATACTCATATCGCAACTCTTTGAGCTCCTCAGCAGTACGTTCCACTTTTCGTTGATTCTTTTCGGAATAGTATGCGTTGGCGATATGGAGCAGGATAAGCAGTGCGATAAAGAGTAAAAAAGGATAGTTGCGCAGCATCTTCTCACTGGAGAGCATCGATCCGTCGAGCACACTTTTTAGTATTGCCATAGGATTAAACCGGAATAAAGGCTTTCGTGCCTTCTTCTCTTTAGGCTCCTTCACAGGTGCTTTGAACCTGTTCTCTGTGGTAGTATGTTTTTCCTTTCCGAACAGTCTCATTTTAGTATTTTTCTGCGATTCTTAGC
>JAVVFR010000254.1:0-3324 GCA_032250595.1 Bacteroidales bacterium
AAGAAGGATTCTATAATGGGTTGATTTTTCATCGTGTCATCAAAGATTTCATGATTCAGGGAGGTGACCCGAACTCAAAAAATGCGAAGCCAAACCAGATGTATGGTGATGGAGGGCCGGGATATACGATCCCTGCTGAGATCAATGCCAATAAGTTTTGGCATAAAAAAGGAGCGCTTTCAGCGGCACGCATGGGCGATCAGGTAAATCCAAAGAAAGAGTCATCAGGTTCGCAATTTTATATCGTACAAGGGAAAAAAGTCACTGATGCTGAATTCGCCAATTATCAGGCATATGGTTACTCTTTTAATGAAGAGCAAAAAAAGTCGTATAAAGAGATTGGAGGCACACCACACCTCGATCGTGAATACACTGTTTTTGGTGAAGTAGTAAAAGGACTGCATGTGATTGATGCTATTGCTTCAGTACCAACAAATCCAAAGCTTGGTGACAGGCCTCTTACCGATGTTAAAATGGAGATAGAGCACCTCGGCAAAATGACGAACGAAGAGATACAAAAACTTTAACAACGCAGCACAAAATGCTGTTTGTTTCTTTTTGATTGTAAAACTACACTATGAAAGAAGAAGTATTACAGGCTATTGAAGATCTCAAGCGTGAGTTGCCCGGCAACAGGGAAGATCTGGAGGCGTTCAGGATAAAGTATCTGGGGAAAAAGGGGATTATTCAAAACTTCTTTACCCGTTTTAAAGAGGTGCCTCCTGAGGAACGCAAGGAGCTTGGGAAATTATTAAATGATCTCAAGAGGCTGGCACAAGAGAGTGTCTCTTCGTTGATGGAACATCTTCATTCTCAAGGTGACAAGGCATTTTTATATGACACTGACCTTACCCGGCCTGTGCAGTTAACAACTTACGGGGCAAGGCATCCGTTGTCTGTAACATTACACGATATTATCAATATCTTCACCCGGTTGGGTTACACGAAGTCGGAAGGCCCGGAAATTGAAGATGACCTTCATAACTTCTCCTATCTGAACTTCCCGGAAGACCATCCTGCCCGTGATATGCAAGATACTTTCTTCATAGAAAAAGATCCCGATGTGCTGCTGCGCACCCATACCTCTTCAGTACAGGTAAGAGTGATGCAACAGAATAAACCTCCCATAAGAACGATATCACCCGGACGGGTGTTCAGAAATGAAGCTATTTCTGCCAGATCACACTGTATCTTCCATCAGGTGGAAGGCCTCTATATCGACACAGGGATATCATTCGCTCATATGAAACACGACCTGCTCTTTTTTGCACAAGAGATGTTTGGGAAAAACAGTACAATACGCCTCCGGCCCTCCTACTTCCCATTCACGGAACCTTCTGCTGAAATGGACGTGTCATGCAACATATGTGGTGGTAAAGGGTGTAATATCTGCAAATATACCGGATGGCTCGAAGTGATGGGTTGTGGTATGGTTGACCCAAATGTGCTCGAAAAATGCAATATAGACCCGGAAACCTACTCAGGATTCGCATTCGGAATGGGAATAGAACGAACCACTATGCTCAGATATAACATTAAAGATATCAGGCTGTTCTTTGAAAATGACCTCCGTTTTCTTCAACAGTTCGAAGCTCTTTAAAATTTTTAACACTTTTTCCTATAAGAAAAAAAGAGAGACCTCGCGGCCTCTCCTACATAAAACCATAACCAAAATTAACTTAAGAAAAACAATCTAACATAAAATTACCCTGTTGTAATTATCTTTTTTTCTTTATTATCTTTACAAATCATGTGCCAATTTGCATTGTGTTTTAATCTTAACAAACAAGTTTTATTGTTGTTTATTTTATAGCCACAAAAATAATAAGAATCAATCCCTGTTAAGGTTAACAGTCTTTAATAAACGTTAAAAAGTGTTAAAGATAACTTGTTGTAAATAACAAGGTTATTAATTTGCATGCAATGAAAGAACGTCGGTTAAAATATATTATCATTATCAGCACCTTAAGTATTCTTGGTTTGATTTTTATACAGGCATATTGGGTAAAAAATGCTATTGAAATCAAAGAGAGTTCTTTCGAACAAACTGTAAACAAAGCCATTGGCAAAGTAGTAAAACGAATTTCTTTGCCTACCAATTCAGAGAATATCGCATTCAGGCAGCAGAAATATCTTGAAGGACTGATACTTACCCGCCAGCTTGATTCTTTAAGCAGACTGATCAATGACAACGAATTAAACGAGCCGGGAAAGATCACTGAATATTATCACGGTCAACAATTGGTAGATGGTTACCAATACGTTTTGCCATTCCGTAACGATACTGCTGTTGTTAACCCTCTCCCTGACTCAATACAACGTCATTCCGGTAAACCCGGTGACAGAATAACACATGACAATGATAAAACTTCCGAAAAACTAAATATGCCGGATGACAAATCATCTGTTGATATTACAGAGGTAAAGAAAAACTATCAGGAACTTTCTGAACAACTGAATAATACATTAAAAGCAATTACGCAGGGGGCAAATACAAAAAGCCCCACACCTGATTCACTATTCCTTGATTCAATTATACGATTTGAGCTCAACCAGGAGAAAATCTTTCTCCGTTTTTTCTTTGGCATCTATTATCCTGCTGATGATATCCTGATAATGGCAGACTCTGTACGGCACAAAGAGAAACTCCTGAGTTCAGGGTTTGCTTTTAACCTCTTTTCCGGCAATCAATCCACAGACAACGCTTACCTTTTGCTCTACTTTCCAAATCAGAAAAACTACTTGATAAAACAGACTGGTCATGTATTGATGGTTTCTGTTTTGCTCCTGACGCTCCTGATTTTTTCACTATACTATATCACACGTTCTATCCTACGTCAAAAAAGATTGAGTGAGATGAAGAACGATTTTATCAACAACATGACCCATGAATTCAAAACACCGGTATCAACAATCTCCCTGGCATGCCAGGCACTGACCGATGATGACATTGAAAAAACACCTGCCATGCTAAACACTTACATCGGAATGATTGAACAGGAGAATAAACGGTTGGGTAAATTGGCAGAAAACATCTTACAGTCGGCACTGATAGAAAAAGCTGCCATAAATATTCGCCCTGAAAAATTAAATATCAGAGAGATAACAAAAGATGTGGCGGCAAATTTTGAGATGAAAGTAAAACAAAAAGAGGGTGAGATCACTATTATCGACAAGTTATCAGAAACAGAAATGGTTGCTGATCGTACACATCTTCGAAATTTACTCTCCAACCTGATCGACAATGCAATAAAATACACTCCGGCAAATCCTTTGATAGTGATTGAACTGGAACAACAAGACCATCAATTGGTGATAAATGTA